>NZ_JBALOQ010000016.1:0-53992 GCF_036962705.1 Bacillus sp. JJ1562 | reverse complement strand
AAAATTTCCTTTGAAAAATCGTGGCATCCGCCGGAGGCTTTGACTTTATTCAGTCGGGGTTGAACCTCAACTGAATTGTTTAAACTTATAGCTTAATTTCCACCACTTTAAGAAGTGGAGGCAATTGCTGAATAAAGTTAAAAAGGATGTGTGCAAATGATAAGATACTATTGTTCAAGATGTCATACGCTTCTCCTAAACAACAAAGAAAGATGTTTTAAATGTGGGAGCGGTGTAATTACTCAAATTGATATTAATGTTCAAAAGAACGATCAGAAGTCCTCTTAATCACTATTTTTTAATAGTGATTTTTTAATAGAAATGATAAAAGCGATTATTATATTAAGAAATCAACTTCCTATGTGGAAGGAGTGTGAAAATTTACGTTTTTATTCACACTGATTGCATCTTCGCCATAGTCTAAGATAGGCGAATGTCTACAAGGAGGTATACAGTTTATATGGCAAAAATAAAAAATTATTATGCAGGTACCAATTCTAGTGTAGGTTTTTACTCGTTGTATGATGAGGCATTGGAGGGTTTGGAAACACTTTATATTTTAAAAGGGGGACCTGGTACAGGTAAATCCACCTTCATGAGAAAAATCGGCCTTGTATTCATGGATAAAGGATATAATCTTGAATACTTACACTGTTCTTCAGATAATCACTCTATAGATGGAATCGTAATTCCTGAACGAAAATTAGGTTTTGTAGACGGCACGGCACCACATGTTATTGAGCCTAGATACCCTGGAATTGTCGAGAAGGTAATCGATTTAGGTCAATACCGCAATGATGAATACTTAAAGCAATATAAGAATGAAATAATCGAACTAACTGATGATATTTCGAAGAGCTTTGAAAATGCCTATAGAACCTTTGCAGAAGCGAAGAAAGTTCATTTAAAGCGCGAAGATATTTATGTCTCTTCCATGAGCTTTAAAAAGGCTGATGCAGTCCTTCAAAATTTAATTGATACGATTTTTAGTAAGCCTTTTGAAGCGGAAGAAAATCCAACAAAACGGAAGAGATTCTTTGGAGCTGCTACACCAAAGGGAGCGGTAAATTTTATCGATAATATTACTGAAGAGTATGAGAAGCGTTTTATTATAAAAGGAAGACCAGGGAGCGGCAAGTCAACATTAATGAAAAAGGTTGCAAAGCACGCAGAACAGCATGGTCTATCGGTTGAATATTTCCATTGTGCATTTGATCCGAAAAGTATTGACATGATTATTATTCCAAAACTAAGCGTGTCACTCGTTGATGGCACGGCTCCACATGTTGTCGACCCATTTCGGGAGCATGATGAAGTCGTCGATATGTTTGCATTATGTATGGATCCGAAAATCGAAAACACCTTCAAAAACGAAATAGAAGAGTTAAACCTTGAATATAAAAATAAGATGACGATCGGAACGAACTTTTTAAGTGAAGCAAAACGACTTCACGACAAGCTTGAAGAATACTACAAAGCTGCGATGGACTTCGAAGCAATCGATAAAAAACGAGATGAACTTGTGAAAAAATTGTTATAGAAAGAAGAGGATTTATCAAATACGCCTTGGCGTATTTGCGCACGATTTTTTTAGGCCCACACGAGGTGGGTCACAAAGCCGAAGACATCAGGAAGTGGCGTTCTTAGTCTTTGTTCATTTGATCAGACTTTTACTGGTAATTTGCCCTCCATGAGGGCTTAGTGCCAGTTAATGCATGAAAAATTTCCTTTGAAAAATCGTGGCATTCGCTGGAGGCTTTAAATTTATTCAGGACTACACCTGAATAAATTTAAACCATAATTTTACTAGTGAATGTTTGAAATGTTTGAGTTATACTATAAATGCACAACAACAAAACAACTCCTTTGAAACGTGAGCTTTCCCGTAAGTGGGAAGGCTTTTTTTGTACCCATTTTTCGACATTTGCATACTTATTCTAAAACTGGAAAAAGTAACCTTAATATTCCTTTAAGAGAAAGGTTGAACTTCCATGCCTAAAGTGATTTCGGTTGGTATTTGCAACCCACCAAATAAAATCAATCAAATGAAAACAACCGAATTTATTAGAGACCTCTTTTATGAGCATTTTCCTGATATCGATCGGCTGATAAAGGTATTTGCTAACAGTGAAATTGAGGAGCGTTATTTCAGTGAATCATTGGAATGGTATGGTAAAGAGCATAGCTTTGAGGAAAAAAATAATACATATATTAAAAAAGCTGTTACATATGGTAAAGAAGCGATTCGCAATTGTTTGGGAAACCAAAATCTGCTTACACAAAAGATGAATCCGGGTGAAATCGATGCGATTTTCTTTATTTCAAGCTCAGGAATCTCAACACCGAGTATTGAAGCGAGAATTATGAATAAAATGGACTTCGGTCCACATACGAAGCGAATTCCGATTTGGGGGCTAGGGTGTGCCGGAGGAGCTTCTGGCTTAGCAAGGGCATTTGATTATTGTAGAGCTTATCCGAAAGCAAAAGTACTTGTCTTAGCGGTGGAACTATGTAGCTTAACCTTTCAAAAAAATGATTTCTCAAAGAGCAATTTAATCGGGACCTCATTGTTTGCTGATGGTACGGCATGTGTTTGTATAGCTGGGGATGAGGTCGAGCATCAATCGATTAGCAATGTTTTACCGACCTTTGTATCATCCCAATCGACATTAATGGAGGATTCAGAGGATGTTATGGGCTGGGATATTAAAAATACTGGCCTGCACGTTATCTTTTCAAAAGATATTCCGAGCATTGTGAAATCATGGTTAAAGAGCAATGTGGATGAATTTTTACATGCAAAAAAGCTTGAAATGAACGATACAAAGCATTTTATCGCCCATCCTGGTGGGAAAAAGGTGTTGGATGCCTACGAGGCTGCACTTGAAATTCCAAGTTCGATGACAGACATTGCAAGAGAAGTGTTGCGTAAGCAGGGAAATATGTCTTCGGCTACAGTGCTTTATGTATTGAAGGAGTTTATGGAGAAACAGATAGGAAAAGAAGGAGATTATGGGCTAGTAACAGCTTTGGGGCCCGGATTTAGCTCTGAATTAGTTCTATTACAATGGAGGGAATAGGATGATATTTTGGATTTTTATAGCATTGGTAATCGCCCAAAGACTGATTGAGCTTAGTATTGCGAAGCGAAACGAAAAATGGATTTTATCAAAAGGCGGGTATGAGGTTGGTCACGGCCATTACAAATACATAGTGCTCATCCATTTTTTGTTTTTTGTATCACTAATTGTAGAGGTCGTTTACCGTGGAAAAGAATTATCGGTGTTATATCCGATTTTATTTTTTTTATTTGCATTAACCCAGCTTGGCAGAGTGTGGGCACTTCATTCACTTGGGATGTTTTGGAATACGAAAATCATGATATTACCAAAAAGTCAGGTGCAGGTTAAAGGGCCCTATAAATATTTCAAGCATCCGAACTATTTAATTGTTACTCTGGAATTCATTTTAATACCAATGTTATTTCAGGCATATTTCACTGGAATGATCTTTTCATTGCTGAATTACGTAATGATGTCTATTCGCATTCCAGTTGAAGAGCGGGCATTAAGTGTACATGAGGAATATCAACAAATTGGAATGATTCGCAGCCGACTGACCAGGTAAATACCTGGTTATTTTTATGATGAAAATTAGTTTCTTAATATTCTGCTTTGTCAAAAGCAAGGGTGTAGAGTAAAATACATATATATTCACAATTATGCATTGCTCAATAAGGGGATTAGACATGATTCAAACACAACAAATTAAACACATGACAAAGGAAGACTTAGAAAAGAGACTTTCTTCCTTATATGATGTCTTTGAAAAAAACAATGACACAGAAAGCAGCTCAAAAATCATCCAGCTGCTAAAAAAACTAAAAACTTTAGAATATATGATTGGCTTTTCGGGCCATTTCTCAGCCGGAAAATCGAGCATGATCAACGAACTCATTGGGGAGAGTCTGTTACCATCAAGCCCGATTCCCACAAGCGCAAACCTAGTAAAAGTAAAACAGGGGCGTGATTATGCACGAGTCTATTATCGTGACGGTAAAATCATCGAATACCCTGCACCGTATGATTATGATGTCATCAAGTCATATGCTAAAGACGGGGAAGCAATCGAATCGATCGAAATCAGTCATGACAATATGAAACTACCGGAGCAAGTGATCGTCATGGATACGCCAGGGATTGACTCCACTGATGATGCCCATCGCGTATCAACGGAATCAGCTTTGCATTTAGCAGATTTACTCTTTTATGTGATGGACTATAATCATGTCCTATCCGAGCTAAATTTCCAATTTACAAAGGAATTGACTGATCGAAATAAATCGGTTTACTTAATCATAAACCAAGTCGATAAACATAAAGAATCTGAATTAAGCTTTTCATCCTTCAAACAGGGGGTGGAGGAGGCATTCCAAAATTGGAATGTTGCATACTCTAACATTTTTTATACAACACTGAAAGACCCAGATCATGAACATAATCAGTTCAAACAGGTTCAGCAATTGCTTCATGATAAAATTGCCAACAAAGATCAGCTTCTAGTAGAAGGCGTTTTTCATTCAGCAAGACAAATCATTCTTGAGCATATTGCATATTTAGACGATCAAAATGCACCGGAGCTTGAAACTACAAAGGAAAAGCTTCATTCATTAACATTGTCTGAGCGGGAAACAATACCAGCTAGAATTGAAAAATTGAACCGTCGATTAGCGAGTTTTGCAAAAGAACGAGAAAAAATTGAAACAGAGTTTATGGAAGAAATCGAAACGATTTTATCAAATGCGATTCTTATGCCGTTCCAAACGCGTGATCTTGCAAAGTTTTTTGTTGAATCCGTTCAACCGGATTTTAAAGTGGGATTATTATTTTCTAAAAATAAAACGGAAAAAGAACGTGAGGAGCGCTTGCAAGCCTTCTTCAATGATGTAAAAGAGAAAATGTCCACTCAATTAGAATGGCATTTGAAAGACTTTGTTGGGAAATTTGTGGAAGGCATACGTCTTTCAACACAGCTAACTGGAAATGAATTAGTAACTGAACTGTCTTCAGATGAGCTGAAAAATTTAGTCAAGCCCGGTGCCCGGGTAACAGGGGAGTATATTTTAACCTATACAAATGATGTTGCAAATTATATTAAGAGAAAATACAAACAAAAAGCGGTTGCATCCTTACAAGACATTCTTGAACAATTGAAGTCGGCTACTGCCAAAGATGAAATCGAAATAAAAGCTGAATTAGACAAATATAGAGTTTTTCAAGAAGCGTTTACAACTTTAAAGAAATTTGAAGAAAAACGTGCTGAAATTCGAAGTATGCTTGACGACATCATGAATGGCAATTATGTAATCAATCGTGTCGATTCAGCTGAAACCTTACTTTCACGATTTACTGAGCATGTGGAGATTTCCTCAACTGAAGAAATCCTACAAGAGATAGAGAATCAAAAGAAAGTAGTACAAAAAACTGAAAATAAACCCGTTCTTAATCAAAAAGAAAGGCAGGGCTCGTCTGAACAGACGATTATTCATTTAGAAAAAGCCCATGAACTGATTAAACCAATCACCGGTCTTTCGGTGCTTGCAAAGGATATCCAAGCTAAGGCATATCGTTTAAAGCATAAACATTTTACCGTTGCGTTATTTGGTGCTTTTAGTGCTGGAAAGTCGTCATTTGCTAATGCATTGATGGGAAAACATGCATTACCGGTTTCACCAAATCCAACTACAGCAACAATTAACAAAATTACATTTCCTACAGATGAGCATAAACACGGGACTGTACTTGTAAAGATTAAGTCACCAAATCAGTTATTAGATGATATCAACCATTCCTTACACATTTTTGGTGAAAAAGCGGGGAATCTTGAAGCAAGTATAGAGATTATTAACTCGAAAATTAGCAATATCGAAAAAGTCGAAGCGAAAGAAAAGCCACATTTTTCATTCTTAAAAGCGGTTGTAGCTGGTTTTGAAAACATGCCTGCTCATTTAGATCAAATTTTAAAAACAGATATGGATGGTTTTAATGATTATGTCGCGAAAGAAGAAAAGGCATGCTTTGTGGAATGGATTGAGCTCTATTATGATTGTCCATTAACACAGCAAGGCATTACTTTAGTCGATACACCGGGGGCCGATTCAATCAACGCCCGCCACACAGGAGTTGCTTTTGAATATATCAAAAATGCCGATGCAATTCTGTTTGTGACATATTATAATCATGCTTTTTCAAAAGCAGACCGTGAGTTTTTAATTCAGCTTGGACGTGTCAAGGACACGTTCAGTATGGATAAAATGTTCTTTGTTATAAATGCGGCAGATCTGGCGAATACGACTGATGAGTTGGAAGATGTTAAAGAATATGTAGAATCACAGCTTGTAAGCTACGGAATTCGTTTTCCGCGACTATATACTGTATCAAGTCGAGCTGCTCTGCTTGAGAAGCTTAATGAAGTAAGTGACAAGGATCTCGGTATCCTTCAAACATCTGGAATTGAACGATTTGAAACAGATTTTCATTCATTTGTCATTGATGAACTGACAGAGGTTGCTGTGAATGAAGGATATGTAGATATTCAGCGTGCGGTGGCAATTATTAATTCCTATATTCAGTCAGCTAAGGAAGATAAGGATATTAAGCGTTCTAAGCTTGAAGAAGCGAAAGTGCAGCATACTAATATGAAGTCGGTTGTATCGACTTTTGATGAGATGGCCGCATTTGGAGTCGTAGAGCAGGAGATTAAGGAACTTACTTTTTATATTAAGCAAAGAGTCTTCCTTCGTGTATCTGATATGTTTAAGGAAGCCTTTAACCCGTCATCGCTTAGAGATGATGGTCGGGATTTGAAAAATGCACTAAGATCATGTTTGGCTGAATTTTTGGAATCAGTTGGCTTTGATTTAGCCCAAGAAATGCGTGCGACTTCATTGCGAATTGAATCCTTTATTTCGAAGCGGCTCTATGGTCAGCTCAGTAGTTTTAATGAACAAATAAAAACTATCAATCCAAATATGAGTATTTCGGAGTCCATTGAACTAGAATTTGAATCGATTGAATTTAAGAATGGTCTTGAGAATGAAGAAACCGATCGTTATAAAAAGGCACTAAGTTTGTTTAAAAATCCAAAATCATTTTTCGAGAAAAATGAAAAAAAGCAAATGCAGGATGAGCTTGAAGTATTGTTGGATGCACCTGTAAATTCTTACCTTGAAGAAAATCGAGTTAATCTTGTTGCCTTTTACAAACAAGAATTTAATAAAGGGCTACAAGCACTACAAGAAAATGCAATGCAGGAAATTCATGAGTATTTTGATGGGGTCAAGAAGATCTTATCTGAAGATATTGATATTGAAAGCTTAGAAAAGGTACATGATACGTTAAATGACTACTATACCGAACATATGGGGTGACCGATTTTGACGGACTCAAAATCAAAGTATCATGCATGTGCAACCTGTGTGAATTTCGTTGCCGAACGAAAAGATGGTATAATGACATACAGATGTGTTCGCTTAGGCTACGATACAAAGCCGGAATATCGATTTAATTGCTGGGAACCTAAACCCCATATTGTAAAGCTAATTACAAAAGAAACATCGGAGGAATAAAAATGAGTAATGTCCATGAAGCAATCACAAAACATTCAAATTCACAGCACGAGGTGGTCAAAACTTTCGTGGGACTTGAACAAAAACGAGAACTATTTATTGACGAGGCAGTAGCTTTAGCGAAGCAAAATCAGGAATTCACCGTTGATAAAATTAACAAAGTGACAAGCGAAATGAATAAGCTTGCCAAAAAAGGAATTGTTCCTTTACGAAGGTTAGTAACAGTTGATATGGTGAAGGAATACGCTTTTCGCAAATAATGAAAACATGCCTGTTAGGTAATACTAACCACAAATCTCTCACAAAGGAGACATGCATGTTGAAAAAGGATAAATCTCAAGCTTCGAAGAAAAAAGGGTCGGAAGGGAATGTAACGACACCACGTAAATTTCCTTCCTATGCCGAGGTTGAAACAGAAAAAATGAAGAGCAATTAATTTTGAGCCCTCTTTTATAAGAGGGCATTTTTGCGCGCTTGGAAGGAAGATACCAACAAATGCATGATGAATATATGGTATAATTCTTTTTATGATGAGTTTGTGACAGGAGGAAATGCTGATGAAAAATCAGATTATGTTAATAGACGGAATGGCGTTATTGTTTCGCTCATTTTATGCGACAGCTATGAGTGGGTATTTTATGGTAAATAGTAAAGGGATCCCAACAAATGGAATTCACGGTTTCGTTAAGCATATGATGACAGCAGTCAATAAGTACAAGCCTTCCCATGTTATATGCTGCTGGGATATGGGAAGCTCTACATTCCGTACTGAACTGTATAACGAATATAAAGGAAATCGCGGTGCACCACCAGAAGAGTTAATTCCGCAATTTGATCTTGTTAAGGATGTAGTTGAATCGTTTGATATCCCGAATGTTGGGTTATCTGGTTATGAGGCCGACGATTGCATCGGTACGCTTGCAAGGGAATTTAGCCAAGACTCTGATGTGATCATTCTGACAGGTGACCAAGACATTCTACAACTACTGGATAAGAACATCACGGTTCTCATTATGAAAAAAGGTATCGGAAATTATGCGGAGTACACGAGTGAAAGCTTTTTAGAGGAAAAAGGGATTCGACCACAGCAAATGGTCGATCTAAAAGCATTAATGGGTGACTCAAGTGACAATTATCCAGGTGTTCGAGGGATTGGGGAGAAGACTGCTCTGAAACTTCTTCAGCAGTTTGATTCAATCGAAGGTATTCTTGAAAATGTGGAGAATTTAACAAAAGGTCAAAAGACTAAGATAAAAGAAGATTTGGACATGCTTCATTTATCCCGAAAATTGGCGAGAATTCATTGTGAGGTACCAATTAGCTGCTCTCTTGAAGATGCATTAATCCAAATTAATCGTGAAAAAGTGCATGAAAAGTTTACGGAGCTTGAATTTAAGGGCTTGGATCAATTTATTAGTTAATTGAGTACTCGAATGAGTGCTCTTTTTTTATTGTGTGAGGAATTTAAAGCATTTACTGTTGTTATTTTTAATATACTGTTTTTAATCTCGAGATACTGTTTTTATTTTTAAAACACTGCTTATAATCTTGATTAACTGTTTTTAGCAAAATTCAATCCAGGATGCCCCACGCATTAAAGGGGCACCCCACTAAAACCCTTAAATCTTCGTATTCTTTTTCTTTGCTCTATTTTCAAGCTCGCTTTTTGGTTCCATCCCGAATTCTGTATCTTCATTATAGCCTTGTGGATTCACGCCCTTTGGAGCTTTCCCGCGGTTGTTTGCTTTTTTCGCCATGACATGTCACCTCCATTTCGTATTATTTCCATCCTATTTTGGATTATGTCTTGAATAGAAAAGGAGGGGAACTAGGAAACTAACCATGAGGTGAGAATCGTGAACAAAGGAATCTATACCGCATTACTTACAATAGGACTTGCTCAATTTTTAAAAATTCCAATTAAAAAATTGAAAACGGGAAAATGGGATTGGGGTACTTTTTTTGAAACAGGTGGAATGCCAAGCTCTCACTCTGCGGGTGTTTCGTCACTAGCTACTTTTATTGCGTTAAAAAGAGGGATTCCAACCATTGATTTTGCGCTGTCCACCGTATTTGGATTAATTGTGATGTATGATGCACAAGGAATCCGCCGGCAATCCGGTGAACTAACAATAAAAGTGAACGAACTTGATGAAGAGATCGAACGAATAGCAGGACAAAAGGACCATCACTATCATGATAATAAGGAAGAAAAATTAAAAGAAAGACTTGGTCATCAGCCAGAAGAAGTACTTGGTGGTGCGCTATTTGGAATGGTTACAGGAACATTAGCCTATTTTTTAACCAGAAAGTCGTAGAATTTCGACAAAAAATACGGTACTATTAGGATAGAATCAGTATTTTTTGTTGGGGATGGGACTATTGTTTAAATTAGAAAATCGGGTAGAAGAGTATCTGCAGTTTTTAGCTCAAAAAGGCTTTAATCTCGGAGAAGACGCAGTTGGCTTCATTTCATTTGGACAGCATTATACGGCAGCAGCAGACGAAATTGTCAATGTTGCAATCGAAATTACATTAAAAGTACAGAAGGAATTTGACGGTAGCTTTTTCATCTCTTTATTAGAGATGCTTAAGGAAAATCAAATTCAAAATCGCGCACAAGCCTATCGATTTGTGGAAGAACGAAATATCATGTAAGGAAAACCCTTGGACCTATCTAGTCCAAGGGTTTCCTTACATTTCGTTTTTGCGGATGCCTTGTCTTGCTAATTCATCAGCGACTTTATTCTGAGCACTTGGGATCCATTTCAGGAAAAAGAGATCCAATTCATTTGACAGCTGTAATGCTTTTTCGAGCAAGGGGACGAATTTTTTATTTTTAACATATTCCTTTGCAATGGCTCGATCAACAAGCTGTGAATCAGTTCGAAAGGAAACAACTTTGTAGTCATTTTTAATACAAATTTCAAGTCCTTTAAGTAGAGCGTAATATTCAGCTTCATGGTTTGTCATGTTACCAAGCGGAATAGAATGCTTTTCGACAATACCATTACCTTTAATAAAAATACCTGCACCAGAAGGACCAGGATCTCCAGCACTCGCACCATCTATATACACTTCAATCATAAAATGCCTCCATACATATTTCATATATTGGATTTTATCACTAAACCAGCATTATAGTGAAGTGAAATTCGCTCTTAAAATAATGTGAGAGTACATATCCAATTGAAAGAGTGTATAATGAGTAAAAAATTAGGAAAAATGAAGATACGGTTCATTAGAGAGGATGAGCGTGATGAAACTTAGGCTAGAATGGACATATAAAACGCCCAAAAATCAAGTTATCACCTTGATGTCTGAGGAAGTTTCTGCAGAAAACGCTTTGCTTTTAGCAGAAGACTTTGAGCGAACTGGACGTACGAAGGAACTTGTTTTTTATGATGAGCGGCAAACAAAATGGACGAAAAAAGAACTCATTAAGCTGATCAAAGAAATTGAAACCGAACCTCAGGATATCACGGCTTTTTTCGATGGGGGATATGATATACAATCAGGTAATGCCGGTTTAGGCGTTGCCATTTATTATACGCAAAATAAAAAACCATTTCGGGTTAGAGTCAATGAAATGTTTGAAGAAATGGAATCAAATAATGAAGCGGAGTATGCAGCATTTTGGTTGATGTTAAACACATTGGAGGAGTTAGGTGTACACCATTCCACAGTGACTTTTAAAGGGGATTCCCATGTTGTGTTGAACCAGCTTTCTGGAGAGTGGCCATGCTTTGAGGAAAACCTCAATAGGTGGTTGGATCGAATCGAGGAGAAAATACAAAAATTAGGAATTCATGCAATCTACAATCCGATTGGACGTAAGCAAAATACAGAAACAGATCGACTGGCTACACAGGCGCTGGAAGGAACGCTCGTTTCCAGTAAATTTGAAATAAAAGGTTAAGTAATTAAGCCTACCCATCATACTCTTTAATTAAGTGAAATTGCTTGGTATGGATGATTGTTCGAATGGAGAGACGCGAAACCGATTAAAATAGGAGTTGATTTTTTTATGAACCGTAAGGGACTTATTTTGGAAGTTGGTGAAATGCTTGACACTTATTGCGAAGAATGTTTTGTAAGAGAGCATTTTCGGAAGGAAAATGGAAAGCGCTATGCCCAAAACTTTTGTATTAAAAATTGTACAGTGGGACAAAAACTAAAGGAATATGGGGAAAAGTTATCTTAATAAGTCGGGCTCTTTTCAAGTAAAAAGAGCCTCAAAAAAGGCTGATAATAAATCAGCCTTGGTTTCACATTTTTAAAATAAAATGTAAGAATTATAGCTTTACAACGTTAGCAGCTTGAGGTCCGCGATTTCCTTCAACAACTTCGAAAGAAACTTCTTGACCTTCTTCTAAAGATTTGTAACCGTCACCTTCGATAGCTGTGAAGTGTACGAATACATCGTCTCCACCTTCAACTTCGATGAAGCCAAATCCTTTTTCGTTGTTAAACCATTTTACTTTACCGTTTTGCATTATGCTTTCCTCCTAAACCTTCGGCACAACCGTGCAACGTAAAAATTTTTATCAAATAGCCAATCATTTATGTATCTTTAAAAATAAAAATATAATAAAAAAAATACTAAACTTCTAGCTAAATGATGATTTTAATATACAACCTAAATCGTGTAAAGTCAAGGGAATAAAGGGTTTTTTACGTATTCTTGGAAAAAAATTGAGCTATTTATAAAAACGGTTACAATTATCGCGTGATATTTTCGTATATTCAATTAATTATTGTAGAAATTCCATCTTTTGATATAATAATAGAAACAAGGCTTAGTGGGGAGTCCATACAAAATGAAGAACGATCGAACAAAAATCACTATTATTCAGCCTAATGAACTTGATAGAATTATCGATGGCTTTGATAGCGATTACAGTGGTGGGAATTCAAATAAACCACCCGTATCAGTCATTACTGAGAAACTTGAGGAAGCGATTGACCAGGTAGAAGATATTTTTTATTTTGTAAGGCGTCATACGAAGCTACCGCTTGCTGAAATTAAACGAACGGTTATCCCAATTATTCAAACCGCATCGGAAATCCCACAATTTTTTCATTTGTTTTATCAGCTTCAGTCTGCAGATGATTATACATATCGACATAATATCGGAGTAGGCGTGATTGCTACGTTAATTGGCAAATGGCTTTCATTGTCTGATAAGGATTTGTCAGCACTCACTATCGCAGCGACCTTGCATGACATTGGTAAAACAAAAATTCCCACAGAAATCTTAAATAAACCTGGTAAATTAACTAAAGCAGAATATGAAATTGTAAAAAAGCATACGATTTATGGCTATGAAATTTTAAAAAATACGGATGGAATTAATCATGAAATAAGCCTTGTTGCTCTCCAGCACCATGAAAGGGAGGATGGGAAAGGATATCCGTTTGGTTTAAAGGGCTCCAAAATTAGTTATTTATCCAAAATTGTTGCTGTGGCAGATGTCTTTCATGCCATGTCATCAAACCGCGTCTATCATGATGCAACACCTTTCTATCAAGTGATCAAACAAATGAATGACGATATGTTTGGGAAGCTCGAACCAACCATATTAGTACCATTTTTACAGCATATTATGAATGCATTAATTGGTCATCGTGTTTTGCTAACAGACAGCAAAATAGGAAGCATTAAGTACATAAATCCATATGATTTACTAAATCCATTAGTTGAGGTATCGAATACGATTATCGATTTATCTGTTCAAAAATCAATCCAAATTGAACGCGTTTTATCTGATTAGATGGAGGCTGTTATGATGTTCAGATACAATATTAATGGAAAAGAAATCATTATCCGGTTTACATCACATACAAAAAATATGAATGTGAATAAAGATTTTTTGTATATTAAAATCATTTCCATTTGTGATAATATAATGGATGCTGATCATGGAACTTCGTTTATCGTGGAGGATGACGATGGTCGCTTTGCTGTAGGAACTGTCCAACACGGGGAATTAACAGTCATATCCATCCATCATCTTGTCGAACATACGCAAATGTATCTTGAGAACAGGGAAGCTAAAGAACCATCTTGAATGGTTTTTTAGCCCCAATGGTACTACATTCTATCTCCGCATTTTCCTACTAAAAACAGTATCCCAATAAACAAGAAAATTTTGATACAATGAATTGATTAGTGATATTGAAAAGAGGATTAATATGAAAGTGATAATCGCGGAAAAACCAGACCAAGCGATGAAGCTTGCGGCTCCCTTTAGGAGTAAGAAATCTCAAGGATTTATTGAGGTTGCGCCAAATCCATATTTTCCGAATGGGGCCTATTTTACATGGGCAGTTGGCCATATCTGTGAGTTGTTACCCCCAGAAGAATATAACCCTGCCTGGAAAAGCTGGCGAATTGAAACCCTCCCTATCATTCCAGACCATTTCTTATATCGGGTCATGAAATCAAAATCAAAGCAATTTACGATTATCAAGAACCTTCTTCGAAAATCAGAAGTATCAGAAATCATTCATGCGGGTGATGCTGGTCGTGAAGGGGAATTGATTATACGAAACATTATTGAGATGGCTAAGGTGACAAAACCGTTGAAACGATTATGGATTTCTTCTCTAACGGAAAAGGCAGTGAGGGAAGGTTTTCAGAATCTCTTATTAGAGCAGGACACTAGAAATCTCTATTATGAAGCAAAGGCACGTGCATGTGCCGATTGGATTGTCGGTATGAACGCCTCAAGAGTTTATACGTTATTGTTAAAGCAAAAAGGAATTTCCGACGTGTTTTCCGCAGGAAGAGTTCAAACTCCCACGTTGGCACTGATCGTAAAACGTGAAAATGAAATTGAGAATTTTAAATCGCAAGCCTTTTGGGAGGTTTTTGCGAACTTTCAAATCAACGGAAAACAATATGAAGGAAAGTGGATGAAGGATAACGAATCACGAGTTTCTTCAAAGGAAATGGCAGAGAAAATTGCTGCGTTTTGTCAGGGTAAGCCTGCTGAAATTGCTGAAGTGGAAATTGAAAAGAAAGAATATCAACCACCATTATTATTTAATTTGTCAAGTCTTCAGGCAACGGCAAACAAGGCCTTTAAATTTTCACCGAAAAAGACATTAGATGTTGCACAGAGCCTTTACACAAAAGGAATTATTTCTTATCCACGTTCCGATTCGAGCTATATCACAAAAGAAGAGGCTGGGACCATCCCTGATATATTTTCAAAGCTTCAAAAACTGGTAGACTATCAAACTTATTTTCCAACTCAAGTAACATCCATTTACAATAATTCTCGTTATGTGAATGAGAAGAAGGTAACCGATCACTATGCGATTATTCCAACCGAGCAGGTACCAAATCCTGCAAAGCTTTCAGGTGATGAAAAGAAAATCTATGACTTGATTGTAAAACGATTAATTGCGGCCCATTATAAGCCAGCCATTTTTAACTATACAACTGTTAAGACTTTAGTGGACAAGCGGGCTGAGTTCATCACAAAAGGGAAGGTGATGCTCCAGGAAGGTTGGAGAAAGGTCCTCTTTCAAGAAGAATCAAAGGACAACGATGTCATCCTGCCTCCCCTTGAAAAAGGCGAATCTGGTGTTGTAGAAAAAAGCTATACAAAAGAAGGTAAAACTCAACCACCTAAGCGTTATACGGAAGGGCAGCTCATTACGCTAATGAAAACGGCTGGTAAACATATTGAGAATGATGAACTTGAGAAGATTCTAGCTAAAACGGAAGGACTTGGTACGGAAGCAACACGAGCTGGCATCATTACGATGTTAAAAGACCGGAACTATATTAAGGTAGAGAAAAACCAAGTATTTGCAACGGAAAAAGGAATTCTTTTAATTGATGTGATTGGTGATAAAATCCTTGCGTCTCCTGAAATGACAGCGAAATGGGAACAGCGACTACATGAAATTGGACAGGGACAAGCCTCACCAGCATCCTTTATGATGCAGACAAAAAAGCTTTCCCAAAAAATTATCGACGATGCAAAGGAGCATAGTGGGACCTGGGATCTTACAAATGTCAATGTGGAGAATATGAGCTCCGGGAAAAGCAATTACAATAAAAAAGAAATCGGAACAGTGGTAGGGACCTGTAAGAAATGTGGCGGCAATGTGATTAATAAAGGTAAATTTTATGGCTGTGCAAACTATAAAACAAACGGCTGCCAATTCACGATATCAGGGAAGATTTTAGGGAAAACAATTTCGAAAACAAATGCTGGGAAGCTTCTCACAGGAAATAAGACAAATCTAATCAAAGGCTTTAAAAAAGACAACAGAACCTTTGATGCTTACCTTAAATGGAATGACCAAACGCAGAAAATAGAATTTGAATTTCCAGCAAAAGTACCAACTGGGAACTAAACGAAAGGAAGAAAAGATACACATTCTTTTCTTCCTTTTTATAATTTTCAAAAAATAGATTGAATCAATGAATATCGGGCTGTATAATGAAAAATGAGATACTGATACGTACGCGTACAAGATTGGATGGATTAATGTTGTTATTTGTTACAGAAATGCCAATTAAGGCAAGAGAAAAACTTTTATATGCGGGTCTAAAGCTTTTTACCGAAGTGGGATACCAAAAGACATCAGTGCTAGAAATTGTGGAAATGGCAAGGGTTTCAAAGACAACCTACTATCAGCAATTTAAAAGTAAAGAGGATCTTATGATTGCCTTGTTTGAACAACTTGGCGATGAAATGGCCGAGGAAGTAAAGCATGCGATTTTACAGGAAGAAAGAATAACATACAAGGCATTTGCAGGGATTAATCGTTATATCCAAATATGCTTTGAAAATAAAAACGTTGCCCAAATTTTATTAGTCGAATCAGTTGGCGTGTCTCGAAATGTTGAATTAGTAAGGCAGCGGTCACATCAAGTGTTTGCTACTATCATTCTGCAGACAGTAGAAGCTGAACTTCCAACAACTGTTACGCAAAAAGAAATGCGAATTGTTGCTCAGGCTATGGTTGGGGCGATCAATGAAGTTATCATGCAACTTTTTTTCGATACGAAAGAAGAAGTGCTCAATTTTGAGGAGATTTCTCGTTTGCTCAATCGCATCGTAATTTCAGCATTCGTAAATCTCGGATTGCAGGAATAAGTTTTTTTGTTTATTGGATACGAAGGCGTACTCTTTTGTTTTTCTAGTATTTTACTAGGTTTATATATTTTTTAAAGGAGGATAGTAGCATGGCAAATGAAATTGAAAATTATACTTTATCAGAAATGATGCAAAAAATTGAAGAGGTTATTAACCAAAAACCAGGTCCGATTGAAGGAGCGAATGTTATTTACCAGTTCAATATTAAAGGGGATGAAGAGGGGGCATACCAGCTTCAATTAGCAGAAGGTAAAGCGAGAGTATCTGAAGTCACGGAAGTAGCAAATTGTACATTGGTTTTATCACTCGATAACTTTAGAAAGTTTTTATTAGGAAAGCTAAATGGGACTACTGCTTTTATGACAGGAAAATTAAAAATAAAAGGTGATATCGGCAAAGCTATTAAACTAGAGGGAATTTTACGTGAATATAATTTGAATGATTATTTATAAGCTTATTCACTTTAGTGCTGTCACTGGCTTTATATTTGATAGGGGTGAAAGTATGGAGTATATTTTAATGACAGGTTTTCCGGGTTTTTTAGCAACAAGGCTACTACATGCATTGATTTTAAAAAACAATGGTGTTCATTTTATATTATTAGTTCATCCAAGCCAATTTGAATTGGCAAATGGCAAAATTAAAGGTTTAGACAATGTTGAAGTGAAAATAGGGGATATTACCGATGAATCACTTGGTTTTTCAGAGGTTGATAGAGAACTCCTTCGAGAAAAAATAACCCATGTCTTTCATTTAGCAGCTATATATGATTTGGCGGTACCACAACCGATCGCTGAAAAAGTAAATGTTGAGGGAACAAAAAATATAAATAAATTTGTTCAAACGATACCGAATTTGAAAAGATATGTGTATTTCAGTACGGCATATGTATCGGGAAACCGCACAGGCCTTGTTATGGAAAATGAACTTCAAATGGGGCAGCAATTTAAAAATCATTATGAGGAAACAAAATATAAGGCAGAGGTACTTGTTCAGAAGCTTGAGGATGTTCCTTTCACCATTATTCGACCTGGTATTACTGTAGGAAACTCTGAATCTGGTGAGACGTCGAAATTTGATGGACCGTATTTTATCATGAGGATTTTAGACAGGATTAAATTTATACCAATTCCTTACTTAGGGAAGGGGGATGTTTTATTTAATGTTGTACCGCATGATTATTTGATTAATGCAACCGTTTACTTGTCGGGGGCTGAAACAGCTATACGTAAAACCTTTCATCTTACAGATCCGAGTCCCCATCAAGCAAGAGATTTATATCGTATGATTTGTGAGGAATTACTTGGAAAAAAGCCAACATGGACGATTTCTCCCAAACTAGTGGAGCTTGGTCTCTCTTTTTCCTTTATGAGGAAATTCTTTGGGGTGGAGAAGGAAGCTGTTGAATATTTTAAATGTCCATCCCAATATGATGCAAGGGAGGCGAAAAAAGTACTTGAAGAGGGTGGATTGACTTGCCCCGATTTCAAAGATTATGTCGGGAATATGGTAGCCTATTATAAACAACATCGTCATGATCAAGATAAAAAAATACATATTACGTAATCACAATGAGGCTAGTGTCTCATTGTTTCTCTTTGCTATAATAATTGGTAGATGTTGGAGAGGGTGAGTGAGATGACCGATTTCAAATGGCATGAAGAAGCGGAAAAGCAATGGGATGGTCGAGCGGATTTTTGGAGCAAGCAAAGCCAAGCGATGTGGAATTCGGGGAGCCGTTCCTCAATTATTCCGTTTTTTACAAAGTTTCTAGAGAATGACGCTTTTATTTTAGATGCAGGCTGTGGCGACGGCTATGGGTCATTTTTACTTGCTGAGCGTGGCTATCAGGTGGTAGGTGCTGATATTTCAGCTGAAATGATTGAAAAAGCAAATAAACGAAGCCGATCTGATGGTCTTTCATTTATACAAGGTGATTTGACTGCTCTCCCTTTTGAGGATGAAACTTTTTCAGGCATTATGGCGATCAACTCAATTGAGTGGACAGAGGTACCTTTACAGGCGATCAATGAAATCAAGCGAGTGACAAAGTCAGGTGGTATTTTCTGTGTTGGATTATTAGGGCCAACGGCAGGTCCTCGGCAAAATGCGTATCAACGCTTGTATGGTAAAAAAGTCATCCAAAACACGATGATGCCGTGGGAATTTGAACAATTGGTTACAGAAAATGGCTGGACTTGTGTTGACGGTCAACCGGTTTATAAGGATGCTGTAAATAGAGAAATGACAAAGTGGCTTCCAAGGGAGCTAAAACAGGCTTTATCATTTATGTGGCTGTTTATTTTAAAGAAAAATTAACGAAAAAGAAAGGTATCTCGTCCACGAGATACCTTTTGTTATTCCCAATCATATGGTGTTTCTTGATATACATAATAATTGAGCCAGTTCGCAAACAGCAGATAAGAATGCGATCTCCAGCTCTGTACTGGTGGATTTGCTGGGTCATTATTAGGAAAATAGTTAACAGGGATTATCTTCCTTCCTTTTGCAAGGTCGCGTTCATATTCCTCTTTTAACGTATTGATGTCATATTCAGGGTGGCCTGTTAAGTAAATTTGTTTACCATCATTTGAAGCAACTAGACACACACCTGCATCATCAGAAACTGACAATAACGTTAAACCTTCAGTATTTTCAATTTCCTCAAGTGTTACCTCTGTAAAACGAGAATGTGGTACAAAATAGAAATCATCAAAGCCGCGAACAAGATTAACATCCTTATTTACTACGCGGTGGTGAAACACACCGGTACATTTTTCAGGCAGTGGATATTTGTTGACTCCATAATGATAGAAAAGTCCGGCTTGTGCGCCCCAGCAAATATGTAAGGTCGAGGTTACGTTTGTTTTCGTCCATTCCATGATTTCTTTGAGTTCCTCCCAATAATTCACATCCTCAAAAGAGAGATGCTCGATGGGAGCGCCTGTAATGATCATTCCATCAAATTTTCTGTGCTTAATGTCAGAAAATGTTGTGTAAAATTTATCAAGATGATTCTTTCCCGTATTTTTTGCGACATGGGTTTCTGGGAATAAAAGTGTAATATTCAGCTGCAATGGGGAATTTCCTAGAAGTCTAAGGAGCTGAGTTTCTGTTCGTTCTTTTTCAGGCATAATGTTTAAGATTACTATATTAAGTGGACGAATGTCCTGGCTATAGGCACGATCCTCATCCATCACAAATATATTCTCAGATTCTAATACTTCTTTTGCTGGTAGGTCATGAGGTATATTAATTGGCAATCCTATCATCCCCCTATTTCTTGTATAATGTCTAGCTCCAGCGACTAGCCCCTCGAGGTCATAAGCCAATCCGTCAAGAAGGATAAAAGGCATCCTTCTCGCCGGCTTATCTTATGCTTGTCGGGGCTGATCAAGTCGCTTGCGCTTTTCTACTATAATTGAAATTTTACAACAATTCACATATGAATATCAATTAAAAAATCTTTACTTTGATTTAAGCGGTAAAGAAAATGGACAAAAAAATAGTGGTTTCACTTTAAACCATTAGGCTGGATAGGGTAAGATATAAAATGTAAGAAATGTATTTAATAATAGATTCTTGGGGGAAATGTGCATGGAATTATCAACGAAATATAAGTCTGATATTGAAATTGCTCAAGAGGCTGAATTAAAGCCAATCAATGAGATTGTGCAGCAGCTTGATTTACTAGATGAAGAAGTCGAACCCTATGGTCATTACAAAGCAAAAATTTCCTTGAATGTGATGAAGCGCCTTGGAAAGAAAAAGGATGGCAAAGTCATTCTCGTAACATCCATAAATCCAACGCCAGCTGGTGAGGGTAAGTCGACTGTTACGGTGGGACTTGGACAAGGCCTTTCGAAACTTGGGAAAAATGCGATGATCGCGATGAGAGAACCATCACTTGGGCCAACAATGGGAATTAAAGGCGGTGCAACAGGTGGCGGGTATTCACAGGTAATTCCAATGGAGGAAATCAACCTACATTTCACCGGTGATTTTCACGCGATTACAACAGCGAATAACACGTTGTCTGCTTTGATTGATAACCATATCCATCAAGGAAATGAGCTTCAAATTGATGTAAGACGTGTTACCTGGAAACGGGTTGTGGATTTAAATGACCGTGCTCTACGAAATGTGATTGTTGGACTTGGAGGTCCGATTCAAGGTGTTCCCCGTGAGGACGGCTTTGATATTACCGTTGCATCTGAGATTATGGCGATTTTCTGCCTTGCAACGGATATACAGGATTTGAAGAAAAGATTAGCTAAAATTGTAGTAGGTTATGATATACATAAACAACCTGTCACTGCTAGCGACCTTGGTGCAGAAGGGGCTCTAACGCTTTTATTAAAGGATGCGCTTAAACCAAATCTAGTTCAAACACTTGAACACACACCTGCATTAATTCACGGTGGACCATTTGCCAATATCGCCCATGGCTGTAATTCTGTTATTGCCACTAAAATGGCGGCGAAATTAGCCGATTATGTGCTAACTGAGGGTGGATTTGGTGCAGACCTAGGGGCTGAAAAATTTCTTGATATAAAAGCAAGGTATGCTGATATTAAGCCAGAGGCGGTAGTCATTGTCGCGACAATTCGTGCTTTAAAAATGCACGGTGGTGTGGCAAAGGAAAATCTCAAAGAAGAGAATGTCGAGGCTTTAACTAAAGGTTTAGAGAATTTGCAAAAGCATATTGAAACGGTCCAGGCTTTTGGCTTACCGTTTGTAGTAGCAATCAATCGATTTGTTACAGATACCCAAAAAGAAGTAGAGAAAATTGAATCATGGTGTACGGAACATTCGTATCCAGTAGCCCTCACAGAAGTTTGGGAAAAGGGTGGCGATGGTGGCATCGAGCTTGCTGAGAAGGTGCTTGAAGTCATCGAAACAGGAAAAAATCAATTTGCACCGCTTTACGATTTATCTGATTCAATTGAAGAAAAAGTAAAAACGATCGCTAAAACGGTTTACGGAGCGAAGGGTGTTGAGTTTTCTGGGAAGGCGAAAAAGCAAATGCGCGATTTCGAGCAATTCGGCTGGGCTAATTTGCCAATCTGTATGGCGAAAACCCAATACTCGCTATCAGATGACCCAACCTTACTAGGGCGACCAACTGATTTTACAATTACAATCCGTGAATTCAGACCATCTATCGGTGCTGGTTTTATCGTAGCTTTAACAGGTGATGTTATGACCATGCCAGGACTTCCGAAAAAGCCAGCTGCACTCAATATGGGTGTGACAGAAGACGGAAAAGCAGTCGGATTGTTTTAACTTTAGTGCTGGGGGACTTATTCCTTATAGCATATTGGTAATTACATTTACTAAGGGGGCTAGCCTCCCTTTTTTCGATAAAGGAAGGTATGAACATGTTTGATCCAACTGTATTTGAAAATTTGAAGGTCGTCTTCGAAGGGGCTCTTTATGATTTAGACTTAGAAGGTCAAATCCTAATTATAGATCGTCAGGATCAAGTCGATATGGCAAAGATGGGCAGGCATTATCATATTACCTTCAAAGACAAAACAATTGAGCAAATCCATGCATATATCGATTTGAAAATTGACCTTGATAATCTGATCACAGAGCTAAGAAATAAGGACGGAAATCCAGGCTGTGTCCTTGAAATTGGTTTTGTTTTTAAAATGAATTCATTGGATGGTTGTCCGATGGTCGAACAAGTACTGTCCACCATCTGGGGTGAAACAAGAGAAATTCAACAGGAAATTTCGTATCAATATGGTTTGAAAAATCAATATACAAACAATAGTAAAATTATTTTTCACCGATTAATACATGAAGATAATATTGATGACTTACTCGAAATGATTGACTATATCATTGATTCCATTCATCAACTACATAAAGCTATAAAATAAGGGGCAATCATGCCTCTTTTTCTACATCTAAAGAATTAAATTTTCAGATAATTTAACGATTTCTATAATATTGTTATGCGATATATAGTAAAATAGTTATAGCGCATTTATAAGGAGGCGAATTTATGGGAAAGATAGCATGGGTTACAGATAGCACAGGATTTTTAGATGAGGAGCTTTCAAATCATGAGGATATTTATGTCATCCCAATGACAATCTTTTTTGATGAGGAAGAATACCTTGATGGTGTCACAATCACACCTGCTCAGTTTTTTGAAAGGTTAAAAACCGCTAAGACAAATCCAAAGACATCACAGCCTTCCATTGGAAGCTTTGTAGAATTATACAATAGTCTTGAAGATAAATATGATGAAATCATTTCTGTTCATATTTCTGAAAAATTAAGTGGAACTGTTTCGTCAGCGAGACAAGCTGCAGAATTGGTTAATATCCCTGTAACGATCATTGATTCAAAGATCCTAACCTATCCGATGACAAAGTTAATGAAGGAAGGCATGAAGATTATCGAAAGGGGTGGGACTTCATCTGACGTAGAAAAGCAAATTGTCGAGTTAGCTGAGAAACTAGAAACTTACGTGATCATTGGTAGCTTAGAGCAATTGCATCGAAGTGGTCGAATGAACGCTGCACAATATTTTCTTGGCAGTATGCTTCAAATAAAGCCAGTAATACAGATTGTGGATGGAGCCCTGTCGGTAAAAGAAAAGGTACGTTCGGAAAATAAAGCAACAAATAAAATACACGGGTTTTTGAAGGATGCAATCGCGAACAATCAAATTGAAGAGGTCTATATTTTATATGGCTTGGACGATTCTAAGACAAAGGAATGGGAAGAGCAGATTAGAAAATTTGCACCAGACACAATTTCAATAAAAGCGTGCCCTCTTGGGGTAGCGATTGGTGTTCATGCTGGTGAAAATACAATCGGACTTAGCTGGATGAATAAATAATTCATTTAACTAGCACATATTGCACCTCGTTATGGGATAGGGGGGCAATGGCCGCAACTTTATACCCAATGCTTAAGAATTGGGAGAGTGCTTCCGCACAATTTGGATTGGGCGGCTCGGTCGGAGCATGAAGGCTTTTATGAAGCTGTAGAAATTGATTTGTAATGGGATTACAAGTAATCAATACGACGTGACGTCCATACCAGGCTGTTCCAATTTCCCGATTTATACTATGTGGATAATACATATATGTTATACCACCTTTCACCAAAGCTGGAGTTCCTCTAGCTTTTTTATTTTATGCAAGGTTTTAATTGAGTGCGACAGTTTAGTTAGTGCTGTTGTATGATACAATGGTTACGATATTGAAGTCGGTGGAGGATAAAATGGAGCAACAACAATCTATTGAATCAACAACAACTTTTGTAAAAAACATTTTGCAACATGATAGCGGTGGCCATGACTGGTGGCATATCGATCGCGTTAGAAAGGCTGCCATACAACTTGGTGTAAAAGAAAAAGCCAATTTATTCATCATTGAAATGGCAGCATTATTACATGATGTAGCCGATGAAAAATTAAATGACTCGGAAGAAGAAGGACTCCGGAAAGTGCGTGATTGGCTAACTTCCATACAAATAGCCGAATCTGAACAAGAGGAGATCCTAGAAATCATTTCAACAATGTCTTTTAAGGGCGGTAATCGACCTCCAATGAAAACAATTGAAGGACAAATTGTTCAGGATGCTGACCGTTTGGATGCGATTGGTGCAATAGGTATTGCAAGAACTTTTGCCTATGCGGGCGCACATGGTGATTTAATGTATGACCCAGACCTTCCTTATCGTGAAAATTTGACAAAGGAAGAATATCGAAACGGAAAATCTACAGCAGTCAATCATTTTTATGAAAAATTATTAAAATTAAAAGATACACTTAATACGAACGCAGCAAAAGAAGTAGCCCAAGAACGCCATGATTTTATGTTAGCGTTTCTTGATCAATTTTACAAAGAATGGAATGGACAGTTATGAGGCTTTTAACGGTTGATAATCTAGCAAAAAGTTATGCCGAAAAAATATTGTTTGAGGATATCTCCTTTAGCATTACGGATAATGAACGGATTGGCATAATCGGTGTTAATGGAACCGGAAAATCAACGCTTTTAAAAATCATTGCTGGTGTGGAAGAGGAGGACCGTGGGGAAATCACTCATTCAAAGGGATACACAATCAGCTATTTACCACAGCAGCCAGGTTTTTCAAAGGGTAATACCGTTCTTGATCAGGTCTTCCAAGGCAATACACCACTTCTTCGTTTATTAAAAGAATACGAGGAAGCGATGATTAAAATCGAAAAAGATCCGATGAACACAGCGAATCAGGAGAAACTATATGACCTCCAACAAAAAATGGATGCTGCTAATGCATGGGAAGCAAATTCAAACGCAAAGGCTGTATTATCCAGGCTAGGAATTACAGACTTTTCTCAAGATGTAATGGAACTATCTGGGGGACAAAAGAAGCGTGTGGCACTTGCCCAAAGCTTAATTGAGGTTCCAGACTTACTGATTTTGGATGAACCGACAAACCATTTAGATTACGACACAATTAATTGGCTTGAGGATTATCTTGCTAAATACAACGGAGCTTTATTAATTGTCACCCATGATCGCTATTTTTTAGATCGAGTGACAAACCGAATCATCGAGCTTGATGAGGGTAATCTCTATACCTATACCGGTAACTATAGTAGCTTTTTAGAAGCAAAAGCGCTTCGCCTTGAACAGGAACAAGCCACTGAATTAAAGCGTCAAAATTTATATAGACGTGAACTGGCATGGATTCGTCGTGGTGCCAAGGCTAGAACAACAAAGCAAAAGGCACGGATTCAACGTTTTGACGAAATCGAAAATGCAAAAAAGACTGTCAATAGCGAAAAGCTTGATATATCTGTTGGCGGCAGTAGGCTAGGTAAAAAGGTGATTGAGTTAAAAAATGTTTCAAAGAGCTTTAGTGGAACGAAAATTTTAGAGGATGTGAATTTGCTCGTTAAACCAGGTGACCGAATTGGAATAGTGGGTCGAAATGGAAGTGGTAAATCCACATTATTAAATATCATCGCTGGTAGAGTGCCAGTGGATGCGGGAGAAATTGAGATTGGTCAAACAGTAAAGCTTGCATATTATACACAGGAAAGCATTGATTTGGACATTAATAAACGAATGATTGAGTACATCAAGGAAACGGCCGAAATGATTCATACCCTTGATGGAAAAATGATTTCAGCAGCTCAAATGCTTGAGCGCTTTTTGTTCCCAATGCATACGCATGGGACACCGATTCGAAAGTTATCTGGTGGAGAAAGAAGACGGTTGTATTTATTGAAAATAATCATGGGTGAGCCGAATGTTTTATTATTGGATGAGCCCACAAATGATTTAGATACTCAAACTTTAACAGTATTAGAGGATTATTTAGAGGACTTCCCAGGAGTTGTAATTACTGTCTCACATGATCGTTACTTCTTGGATAAGGTAACAGACCAGCTTCTGGTTTTTGAAGAAGGGCATAAGATTACAACGTATTTTGGAGATTACTCAGACTACCTCGACAAAAATTCAGCTGAAGCTGCACAAGCTGTACAAAAGGTAAAAGTAGAAAAGGTATCAACAGGGGAGGCACAGAAGCCTAAGAAAAAGAAGCTATCCTATAAGGATCAGCTGGAATGGGATGAAATTGAAGGAAAAATAGAAGCCCAAGAGGAAAAGGTTGCTGCACTTGTTAAAGAAATTGAAGCAGCTGGAAGTGATTACCAGAAGGCACAACAGGCAATGGATGACCATGCGAAGGAATCCGAGGTACTTGATCAATTACTCGAAAGATGGGCAGAGCTATCAGAACTTGTAAGTGATTAGAGAATCGCAAGGCTCTCAGCTTTAGGCGACAAACATATGACGAGTCCAACCTTTCCGAAGCGATTAGCTTAGACCATAGATCCGATGGATTCTTGAGCTGGACATAAAAAAGAGAGGCCCGGCAGTGGAACCGGGCTTTTTCCTTTATAGTCGTTTCGCGCCTAAGTATCGTGATTGCCAGTAGTTAATCGTCATATCATCAATGCTTACACCATCCGTAGAGTCTGCGTGGATGAATTTATTGTTTCCGAGGTAAATTCCAGCATGTGACGGACCTGGCTTATATGTTTGAAAAAAGACAATATCACCAACACTTGGTGCAGATACACTGGCCCCTTGACCCCAAATTCCTGAAACCGTTCGTGAAAGGTTAACTCCTTTTTGAGCAAAAACAAATTGTAGAAAGCCACTGCAATCAAAGCCATTTGGTGAAGTCCCACCCCAGACATAGGGAACTCCAATATAATTCATCGCTATTGAAATCACACTAGCATCCACAGGTGGCGCTTCGATAGTTTGAATTGGTTCCTCGGCAGTTTCGGTACCGGAATATGACTTAGTCTGAGCCGTCACAACCGTTGCTTTTTTGATAGTTAGACCTCTTACATTTTTGTTTTTCATAATGTGGTCAATCGTTTCTTCAGTTGCAAGCCCATTTGCTTCCAAATTGAACTTCTTTTGGTAAGCCTTCACACTTGCCTCCGTGACTGCTTCAAATTTCCCATCTATCAATCCACTATAAAATCTTAGTTTTTGTAACTTGGATTGAAGTTGTTTTACCGCAGGACCCTCGTCGCCAACTGTGTAGAAAGCGGGCTTTGGCTGTAGGATGACTTCGTTTAATTTTTCTAGAGTTGTCTCTCCAGCGATTCCATCGACCTGAAGTTCATATAATTCTTGGAATCTCTTAACAGCTTCTTGAGTCGATGTGCCATAGTTTCCATCAATTTTTTCATAGTAAAAATTTAATTTATGTAATTCAAATTGAAGAAAGCGAACTGGATAACCAGTGTGGCCGTAGCGTAATTCCTGTTTTGTATCAAATTGATAGTTTTTGTCTAGTAATGGGTCTAAGTTATGCTTTTCTGATGCATCAGCTGCAAGTGGGGCGCCAAAGAAAAATCCAGCTGCAAGAGACGACACGACAATAGCCTCACGTGTTCCATAGCGTCTTTTCATTGAGGTTCCTCCTTGATGTTTGCAAAAGCAAAAATAGTCTAGTTTTCGAAAGGTTTGTTGGATAAAAAGGCTATGGAAGAGATGGTGTACTTTAACTAGAGAGAGGCGTAATTCGATTTCAATCCTTATCACAACAAAAGCGAAAACAGCAATCAAATGCGCCTTGGCGTATTTGCGCCCGATTTTTTTCGAGCACGCTCGAAAAATTACCTTTGAAAAATCGTGGCATCCGCCGGAGGCTTTAACTTTATTCAACCAGTGTCTGAGCTCTTTTTACTTTTATAACACTTTTAAATTATCCCATCCTTTAGAAATTCGGTAGGGTTGCTGAATAAAGTTAATATGAACACACATTTATGATATTTTGTTAAATAAGCTATTATGACAAAAATGCTGATTTTTAGTACCTAAGTGCTAAAATAAGACAAGTTTGATGATTAGCAAAAACGTGGTGTCATAGGGTCTTGCAGAAAATTTGTGAATTTATATAAAAGTAGGAAATGGATTGATCCTACCCTAAGGTCCCGTAATGGATAATTGGATATTGCGTGTGCTACAATTACGGTAGTTGATTTCGCAGGAGAAGGAGCGGTAGATATGAAAATTAAATCAATTGAACCAACACCAAGTCCGAATACAATGAAGATTATATTAGACGAGGAACTACCAAAGGGAAAGAGCAATAACTATAAAAAGGAAAACATAGATCAAGCACCACCACTTATTAAAGAAATTATGACAATCGAAGGCATAAAAGGAGTTTATCATGTTGCCGATTTCTTAGCAGTTGAAAGAAATGCAAGATATGGCTGGCAGGAGCTTTTACCAAATGTACGTAAAGTCTTTGGGGAAGATGTAACTGAAGGAGAAAACGAAAGACCAAAGCTTGACGAACATTTTGGAGAAGTGAAGGTTTTTGTGCAAATGTATAAAGGCCTTCCAATGCAGGTTAAGCTTCATGATGGTGAACAAGAGTTCCGCTTTGGATTACCAGAAGTGTTCAAAGAAAGCTTGCTACGTGCCCAAGAGGTTTCAGGAAACGTTGTCTTGGAACGGGAATGGAAGGAACAAGGTGTTCGCTATGGCACTCATGAAGAAATCGGAAAAGAGGTCGTTGATGAGCTTGCTGCAGCCTATACTAAGGAACGACTGGACCGTATTGTGAAGCAAATTTCGGAGCAAAAATCAGCTCCAGCAATACAAAAACGACAATCCTATAAGGTGACATTGGAAATGCTGGATGATCCTGATTGGACAAAACGCTATGCAAGCTTAGAGCAAATGGATCCGGAGGAAGAAGATGTTCCAGTACTGGCGAAAGCCTTGAAAGATGAAAAACCTTCAATTCGTCGGTTAGCGACTGTTTATTTAGGTATGATTGAAAAGCCTACTGTATTGCCATACCTGTACGAGGCATTAAAAGATAAATCGGTTACTGTTAGAAGAACTGCTGGTGACTGTTTATCAGATATCGGCGACCCAACTGCTATTGATGCAATGTGTGAGGCACTTAATGATTCAAGTAAGCTAGTGAGATGGCGAGCTGCTATGTTTTTATATGAGGTAGGCGATGAAACAGCAATAGATGCACTTAAAGCAGCAGAAAACGATCCGGAATTTGAAGTGAAAATGCAAATCAAGCTGGCTATCGAAAGAATCGAGGGTGGCGAGGAAGCGAAGGGTTCTGTTTGGAAGCAAATGACAGAAAGCAGGAATAACTAAACGACAAATTTCTTCACTTAGAATATTTAATTGGTATTTGATGTTGTTAGAAAATTGATTTTGCTAGTTCAAAATAGTATGCTTATTTTATTGAAATATGAGGGAGGGATTTATATGTCAATGGCATATGATGAATATATGAAGCAAATCGTTAAGCCGATGCGCCAAGAGCTTGTAGTAGCCGGCTTTGACGAACTTCAAACAGAGGAAGAAGTAGAAAACTTCATGGAGAAGGCAGAAGGTACAACTCTAGTTGTTGTGAACTCTGTATGTGGATGTGCTGCGGGACTTGCAAGACCTGCTGTAACGCAATCTGTTCTAAATAACGAGAAAAAGCCAAATCATCTTGTAACAGTTTTTGCTGGTCAAGATAAAGATGCAACTGCAAAAATGAGAGAGTACTTCGAAGGCTATGAGCCATCATCTCCATCAATGGCTTTATTAAAAGGCAAGGAAGTTGTACACTTCATTCCAAGACATGATATTGAAGCAAATTCAATGGAAGCCATCATGGAAAACCTTATTTCCGCATTAAATAAACATTGCTAAAAAGATGTCATTACGACATCTTTTTTTGTCCATATAGGTGATTGTATGATTATAACAACTGCAGGAAGAACGAATGATGAAATGGTGAAATTGGCTAAAACAGTCGCTGCTGAACTTGATGCTCCGTATATACAGAGGAATAAACGTTCCATTTCCAATCTTCAAGAACTAAACCATGAAGATATTCTCGTTGTTGGAAAAAATCGAATTGAAATTCAACCTAGGCATGGAGGCGAGGCCCTCTTCTTTCACCCGAATTCTGCTATGTTTCGCATGAAGCGGATCATGAAGGGCGAAAATGACCCATTTATTCATGCTTCAGGTTTGGCGGAAGGGAACACCATTTTAGATTGCACTTTAGGCTTAGGGTCCGACAGTATTGTCGCAAGCTTTGTCGTTGGCGAGACTGGAAAAATTGTGTCACTAGAAGGCAACAAGTACTTGTATTATCTTTTAAAAGGCGGGTTGAAAAGCTGGGATACCGGATACCCATTGATGAATAAGGCTATGACCCGGATTGAAGTGCAGCATGATACCTATGAGAGTTATTTAGCTACTTGTCCTCCAAAGAGCTTTGATGTCGTGTATTTTGACCCAATGTTTGAAGAAACAATCGAAGAATCGGAAGGGATCAAGGGACTTCGTAATTTCGCGATTTATTCCACATTAACTCCTAAAGCGATCGAACAAGCAAAACGAGTGGCAATACAAAAAGTGGTGCTAAAGGACCACTGGAAAAGCGAACAATTTGAGAGATATGGATTCACTGTTTTTAAACGAAAATCAGCTAAATTCCATTTCGGAGTGATTGACATAGTGTGATCCTGATAATTTACCACATCTTTGGTTATTTTAAATAACGGAGGTGATGATCATGGGAAAACGTAAAAAAGATCCTACTACAATCGGTTTAGGCTCAGCAGATGTGGAAGGACAAGGTACGACAAATCGTGAAACAGGGCAAAAGGAAATGGATTCATCTAGACGGAAGAAAAAGAAGAATTAGAAATTGTATTACATATGGCAACAAAAATAAAGCCCGCTTTGAAAGCGGGTTTTATTAATCAGTCACACAACAATAAATAAAATATACTAATGTTACTGCACTTGCGATCCCAAAAATCCAATCCATTTCAATGCATCCACCTTTCAAATATGTACTTTACCTCTATTTTATCAAACAATGAAGATATTATGAACTTTATTTTTTCAAAATAATTCCTGATGTTCCTTGATTTAGAAATTTTATTTTTTCCCTTAATAAGCATTTATCCTTATTTTTTTGTATTTTGTTATTTTTATAGTAAAATTTTTTGTTATATTGTGTTAAAATGGGCGTAAGGTAATTGTTTTGAAAGGGCGTTGCGGTTATGAAAAAATGGTTGCGGAAAGCATTAGTTGTTTCATTTTCCATTATAACGCTTGGATTGGTAGCGCCTCCACCTGCTCTCACAATGGAGCAAGCAGACGCGAATAAGCCAAGTAAGTTAAATGCGATAAATGAACAAAATGCTGAGTCGAAGCTATATTCTGAATTTGAATCGGATTATGGTTATGATAGCAGAAGCTTTGTTACATATGCGATGACACAGGCAGAAACTAAGTCTTTCGAGAAATTCGGAAGTAAAATTGGGCCTGTTATTGAAGATGAATTCCGTACTGAAATTTTACCAAGAATTGAAAGTGTCATTGAATTATTGGCAGAGCAATATCCAGCAGAACAGCTTGACGAACTTGAAATTTCAGAGCAACCATCTGGTGGAAATGGGGAAAAGATTTTTCATATTTTCGATAAAGTAAGTGGGAAGGATATAGTCCGCTTTCATGTACGTAAAGACCATCCACCACAGGATGGGTATTGGTTCAACTTCCACTACCACACACACCATGATGGATTCCAAACACATCATGCTTTAGGTGATATTTACTGGGATAAAAATACACCGCCAAAATGGCTAAGTTAATAGAAAGAAAAAGGTAGTTCAAGGTCGCAATTTGCGATCTCTTGGACTGCCTTTTTTGTGCTCTTGTTTCATCTTAGAAGAAGTTTCCACTAAGTGTCTAGCAGACTCATTTTTTAAAACATGTTATACTATTTTTACAATTTACGAGAAGAGTGCGCTTTGTTGCATCTACGAATCAATTGACACTTAGGGAGAGCATTCTTATGAAAAAAACAGCTATTCTTACACTTCTATTTGTACTAGTCGGCTTTACCTATCATCCTGGTGAAGCTTCCCCACATGGAGTTCCACTAAAAGATTATCAATCTCTCACACTTTATACGGAAACATCAAATTTGAAAAACTATGATACATTAAAAGAGATTATTATTTTGCCAGAGACGAAGTTTAATGAATCCGCGGCAGCCAAAATGATTGAACATGTTAATCAAATTGACGATATTATTTTGCAAGGATTAGTTGATGAAGGTGTTGTGCTAAAGCTTTTTACAGGTCTTTTAACGGACGAACCTACGGCATCCTATTTGAAGGGAAAAAAGCCCCGTGGCTATAGTGAAAATGGTCCGACATGGGATGATGTGCCGGGAATCGGTGGCTCTGAGGTCGTGCTAGCAAAGATTGGATATAGTGAACAAGGAAAAGGCCACGGGTCTATCAATTTAGAACTACATGAGCTGGCACATTCAATTGACAAATTTGTATTTGATTCAATCAGCGAGGACCCCTATTTTCTAGCAATTTGGAAAAAGGAGGTTAATCATTTATTCCCGCAGCGTGCCTATTTTAGCGATTATCCTGAGGAATATTTTGCTGAAGCCTTCGCAATGTACTATCTTTCTGAACAAACTAGAAATCAATTAAAACAAACGGCACCCAAGACTTACCAGCTTTTTGTCGAATTAAGTGAAACTCAGCAATGATTTAGGCTTGCTTTTGTAGTAAGATAATAGCATGAAGTTGTGCAAGGAGTGAATCTATTGAAACATGGAGAAAATGCGTATTTAGATCTATTAAAACATGTTCTTAATAACGGGACGAAAAAAATGGATCGCACAGGTACAGGGACTGTCTCGGTTTTCGGGTATCAAATGCGATTTGACTTAAGTGAGGGCTTTCCTTTACTGACAACGAAAAGAGTTCCTTTCCGCTTAATTGCAAGCGAGCTACTCTGGTTTATTAAAGGGGATACGAATATCAGGTATCTTCTTAAAAACAACAATAATATTTGGAATGAGTGGGCTTTTAAAAATTGGGTTGAGAGTAATGAATACGATGGTCCTGATATGACGGATTTCGGTAACAGAAGCCAGAAGGACCCAGACTTTAATAAGCTATATCAAGCTGAGATGGACAAGTTTAAAGCGCGAATTTTAGAGGATGATGAGTTTGCTTCTAAATACGGTGAGCTTGGTCCGGTTTATGGGAAGCAGTGGAGAGCATGGGAGACGTCACGTGGTGAGACCATTGATCAGTTGAAAAATGTGATCAACCAGATAAAAAATAACCCAGATAGCAGACGTCATCTAGTCGTCGGTTACAATCCAGGCGATGTAGAATTCATGGCATTGCCGCCATGCCACAGCCTATTCCAATTCTATGTGGCAGATGGGAAATTGAGTTGCCAGTTGTATCAGCGTTTATAAATGAGCGCCTTTAGGGAGTAATCCCTATAGAAAACCTACCTAAACGGGGAAACTCTTGAAAAGACAATCCCGTGCTAAATTGTTTCTTCATGAAACATAAATGCCTAACGACTATCCCAAATGGGAGTACACCTAAGCGGGTGGAAATGGTAGGGGTCCATAAGTGGATCGTGATATAGTCTCATCTGTATGGAGACATACAGCAGTTCATGGGAGAACGGGCTAGATGTAGCGAACCTAGTCGAAGATCATGTCAGGCGACCTTTTTCTCGGAATTCCTTTTAACATCGCAAGCTATGCGCTGTTAACTCATTTAATCGCATACGAATGTGGTTTAGAGGTAGGGGATTTCATCCATACCATAGGGGATGCCCATATTTACACAAATCATATCGAGCAGGTTAATTTACAGCTTAGTCGTGAACCTCGTCAGTTCCCAACTCTAAAGTTAAATCCGGCTGTAAAATCGGTTTTCGACTTTGAAATGGACGATATTGAAATCGTGGGATATGAACCACATCCAACAATTAAAGCACCAGTTGCCGTTTAAAGCATTTCTATTTCAAAGATCCTAAGGTATAATCGACCTTAGGATCTTTTTTTGTGAGGATGATTAAAATGATTTCATTATTACTAGCAATGGATAAAAAGCAATTAATCGGTAAGGACAATGATCTTCCATGGCGGTTACCAGCAGATTTAGCCTATTTTAAAAGAGTGACAATGGGGCACCCAATCATTATGGGACGAAAAACATATGATTCAATTGGACGACCTCTACCTGGGCGAGAAAACATTATCGTTACACGTGACACTTCATACAAAGCAGAAGGCTGTAAAGTTATTCATTCTATAGATGAGATAGTGAAAATGAATGATGAGACTGATCAGGAGTTATTTGTGATCGGTGGTGCCGAGATTTTTAAAGAAATCCTTCCATATTCAGACCGACTATACATAACCGAGATCGAAGAGGTATTTGAAGGGGATACTTATTTCCCAGAGTTTGATAAAGCCGAGTGGAAGGTCATTTCAAAGGAAAAAGGCATCAAAGACGAGAAAAATCCATATGAGTATACGTTTTTCGTATATGAAAAAAACCCGCAGAACTAAAATCTGCGGGTTTCCTTTTTTAAGATATAAATGGTACATCGACGACATAAAATAGCACGGAGAAAAACATCGCGGCACTTCCTGCTAACACGAACAAATGCCATATCGCATGGTTAAACGGTAGCTTTCTCCATAAATAAAAAACAGCTCCAACTGTGTACAAAATTCCACCTGTGAGTAACAGCATAATGCCATTGAACCCAATGCTTTCATATAATGGCTTGATACCAACCACTATTAACCAACCCATTAGGACGTAGCAAACCGTTGAGAGAATCATAAATTTTTCTACAAAAAATACCTTGAAGACGATACCGATGACAGCTAGTCCCCACACGATTCCGAAGATTGTCCACCCTAACCATCCTCTTAACGAAACTAATACGAATGGTGTATACGTGCCGGCAATTAATAAATAAATCGCTGAGTGATCTAAGATTGCAAACACTTTTTTGGCTTTTGGATGTGTGGTACTATGTAAAAGGGTTGAGAATAGGTAGAGAAGTAACATTGTTGCCCCAAAGATAGAGAAGCTCACAACATGCCAGACATCCCCATATTTAACAGCAAATACGATTAACAAAACGAGAGCAGGGATGCTTAATAAAACACCGAGACCATGTGTAATAGCATTTGCAATTTCTTCTTTTAATGACTCTTGCCGAAATGTCATAACATTCACCTCATACTCCATTTTTCTTCTTCCCATCATACTGCTAACAAACCCATAATTCAAATTATACTTTATTTAAAAAATGGAAGTGTTTTCATTATAGAAAAGTAATAAAATATTTAGAAAACTTCACTACAGATAGTCTAATTCATGTTATAATGAACAAATTGAATCTTCATTACTGTACTGTGTTGTTGTAGAAATACGAGAAAGGGGATATGGGCTGATGGCACAAGAGGTAAAACAAAAACTAGATGGGATCCATGTAGAGGATATCATAAAAGCGAATCAAACATTGAAGGATGTTATAATCCATACACCTTTACAAAGAAACGAATTACTATCTGAACGTTACGAATGTAACTTATTGATAAAACGTGAGGATTTACAAATTGTCCGTTCTTTTAAAATAAGAGGAGCCTATAACCGAATTAAAAATCTTACTGATGAAGAAATTAAAAATGGAGTCGTTTGTGCAAGTGCTGGTAACCATGCTCAAGGAGTAGCTTTTTCCTGCTTTGCGTTAAAAATTAAAGGGAAAATCTTTATGCCTTCTACAACACCAAGACAAAAGGTCTCTCAAGTAGAAGCTTTTGGTCGTGATTATGTTGAGATTGTGTTGACTGGAGACACATTCGATGATTCTTATGTAGAAGCAGTGGCGAGCTGTGAAAGAGAAAAACGCACATTCATTCATCCATTTGATGATGCTGATGTGATGGCAGGACAAGGAACGGTAGCGGTTGAAATTCTAAATGATTGTGCAGAACCCGTTGACTATGTATTTGCAGCAATTGGTGGAGGCGGACTCATTTCAGGTATCTCAACCTATATGAAGAGTATTTCTCCAGAAACAAAGGTGATTGGTGTAGAACCAGAGGGTGCAGCAAGTATGAAGACATCAATTACAAATGGTCTTGTCACCACTTTGGAGAAAATTGATAAGTTCGTTGATGGAGCAGCTGTTAAAACAGTTGGTGAAAAAACATTTGAAATAAGTAAACAGCTTGTGGATGATATTGTTGTTGTACCAGAGGGAAAGGTTTGTACAACGATTTTGGACTTATATAATGAAAATGCAATTGTTGCTGAGCCTGCAGGTGCATTATCTTTAGCGGCTCTTGATTCGTATAAGGATAAATTAAAGGGAAAAACAGTTGTTTGCGTGCTTAGTGGTGGAAATAATGATATCAGCAGAATGCAGGAGATCAAAGAGAGATCGATGTTGTATGAAGGCTTACAATGCTATTTTATTGTGAATTTCCCACAAAGAGCTGGTGCGTTACGTGAATTATTACTTGAAGTATTAGGCCCAACTGACGACATAACTCGATTTGAATACACAAAGAAAAATAACAAGGAAAATGGTCCTGCATTAGTTGGAATTGAGCTAAAGCATAAAGATGACTACGAAGCTTTATTGAACCGAATGGTGAAAAAAGGGTTTCCATTCCGTGAGCTAAATAAAGAAAGTACATTATTTAATTTATTGATTTGACGCCGATAAATTCATTAAATCAAATTAGCCCCGGTGTATTTGCGCCCAGATTTTAGGCCCACACGATGTGGGTCATAAAGACGTTGCCACAGGAAGTGGCGTTTTTAGTCTCTGATCTTATGCGAGATACAGTGAAACTTTAATCGGGGAAATTTATTTTGCCGATTGTTAGTTGAACCAATCGGGCATTTACTGGTAGTTGTCCTCTATGAGGGCTTAGTACCGGTTAATGCGGGGAAAACTTCCTTTGAAAATCGCAAGTCTCCTCGGAAACTTAACTTTGTTTAGTTGGGGGTTCGCCCAAACTAAAAAAAGTTACATATTTAGACAAAGACGAAAGGCTTGTTCTCATGTATAATAAAAGAAACGGGTGAAAAAGGACTGATAGTTTGCTATTCAAAAGCCTAGAGTTCAAAAATAGTTATGGACAGAAGGTTAAAGTAATTGAAATTCCAGTATTGGAGAAAGGCAACACATATCGCTTTATGCTCGATTTTCGTTTACAGGCATTTTTGTCGAAAATCATGACAAAATCAAGTCCAAATCAAATCTATTCGTTTCGTGATTATTTAAAGAACGTACTAAAATGGACTGATTATGAACGCATTTTTCAACTAGATATTTTAAAGCATAATGCATAGTTTTAGAATGAGCCGATTTTAAAACAATTAAATCGGCTCTTTTTTTGCTTTTAGGCATAAATTATGTGCAATTTACCCGTAAAAAAAGGACAAGCTATTTAATAAAAATAGATGTTTGACAGGCGTAGGAAGTGAATGAATGACAAAGGTGAAAATCGTAACAGATTCTACAGCAGATCTTTCAGAGGAGCTAGTAAAAGAATTAGGTATCTCAGTTGTTCCATTATCCATCACGATTGATGGGGAAACTTTTCTTGACAGAGTGGATATTACCCCACATGAATTTTTATTAAAAATGAAGCAATCAATCGAGCTGCCTAAGAGCTCTCAGCCGGCCGTTGGGCATTTCGTCGAGATTTACGAGCAATTAGGTAGCGATGGCAGTGAAATCCTCTCCATCCACATGACTGGTGGAATGAGCGGTACTGTGACATCTGCTGAAAATGCAGCTAAAATAAGTGAATCAAAGGTCACTGTGATTGATTCCATGTTTATATCAAGAGCATTAGCATTTCAGGTTGTGGAAGCCGCGAAAATGGCAAATGCGGGAAACACAAAGGACGAGATCGTTAAACGAATTGAAGAAATCAAAGAAAATTCAACATTATTTGTAACCGTTGACACATTGGAAAACCTTGTAAAAGGCGGCCGAATTGGAAAAGGTAAAGCGCTGATTGGTTCATTATTGAACATTAAACCGATTGCGTCATTGCAGGATGGTGTCTATACACCAGTGTCAAAGGTTAGAAGCCATGCAAAAATCGTGAAATACTTAAGTGAAAAATTTGTAGAGGATGTAAGTAACAAAACGATAAAAGGCGTGGCAATCGCCCAAGTTGATGCATTGGAACTTGCAAAAAATCTAAAAGATGCGATTAGAAAGCTAACCGGATATACCGAAGTCGATATCGTAGAAACCACACCTGTAATCAGTACCCACACTGGCCCAGGAGCGATAGGGTTTATGTATTACGTTGAATAGATTGCATAAGTGTCTTAGAGTTAATGCTCTGAGGCGCTTTTTGTTTATCGTGGAAAATTGGTGAATATAGACTGCTGACTGTTTTTAATGAGGGTCTCAAGGACAAAATAGGTTGACGTTCTATGTAAAGTGTCTCCGACAAGGCTCCTCAAAGACAAATCTCCTCTATTCTATGAATAAAATGTCTCTGACACAGCTCCTCAAGGACAAAACAGGCTGGTGCTATATGGAAAGTGTCTCCGACAAGGTTTCTTAAAGCCAAAATTCTTCAATTCCATAATAAAATTGTTTATGGCAACACCCCTTAAAGACAAATCTTCTTATGATTCTACACAAATTGTCTTTGATACTTAAAGATAATTCCTACCTCAAGTACTTCTATATTGTCTGCGACTAAACACAAAAAATGACGTGTGTGAGCAAATCACACGTCATTTTCTTAGATTTCAGGCATTGGAGTTGGTGTTGGATTAGCATAGCCCTCTTTATATGTTTCGTCAATCATTCCACGAATTTCGCTTGGTGATTTACCCTTGGAATACTCCATTACGGCTGTAGCCGCAATTTCTAGACATACCATACATTTTGTACCGTGATCATCCCATACAATTGCATCGCCTTTGTTTTCATGAACAAAGCAATCATAATTATCACGATGGCCTACAGAATCAGCGCAACCACAATAGCAAGGCATTGATTCTAAAAGATCTTGATGCATAGCAGCAGCTTTATAAATTGTCACCATTTCCTCTGATTTACCATCTAAAAAATCCGGCATTACATCAATTGAGGCAGTTTGCACGCGTTTATCTCCCATTACATGTTCTTGGTCGCTGGACTCATGACCCTCATCGTTTTGAGAGCATCCAATCAATCCAAACACCAGTACAAGCGTAAGAAAGACACATATCTTTTTCATAATAAACAACCTTTCGTTATCTATGTAAGCCCATTTTAACATATAGAAAGTGCACACTGAATGAATTCACCATTTTGTCAAAATAAGAAAGGTGTAAGACACCCGTATTTCGGCGACAAGCACATGATAGGCGCTGATAGTAAGCGCCTTTTGCCTTCAGACGTTTAGATTGTGATCTCTAGCCGATGCCTTCTAAAACTAGACAAGCAAAAAGGACATCGTGACCGATATCCTTACTTACCTTCAGATTCTTCATCTGATAAATCTAATTTTTCTCCTCCGATTGAAATGTAAGAGAGAATATCTAAGTCAGGCTTTGCCTTCGCCATTCCTTGAATGTATGGTGTGATGGTATCTTTGAAATCTTTACTAACACCGGTTTCCTCACAATGCCCATAAACATACATTTTTTTATCATCAAAGAAGAACGCAATATAGCCGAGTGCCTTCTTATCTTGATTGACTATATTTAAAATTTGGCATTCTTCCTTGATCAACTCTGGGGAAACAAATATTTGCAAGACTATTCCTCCTTTTACGTTAACTGTAATTTTTTGAACAGAGAATCATTTGTTTCCTTACTAGGGTTTTTCTTTTTCACTCGTATCAAAATCATACATAACAGTCCAACGACTAGTGTCAACGATGCGGTGGTTAAGAACATACCGGCACGAGACCAGTTCATGAGCCAGCCATAAATAGGGGGACCAATTGCCACACCTAAAAATCGAACAGACCCATAAAGAGATGTAACGAAACCACGCTTTTCGGTTGAAACTGAACCCGTGATAAAGCTATTAATACACGGCAATACCAGACCGGTTCCGATACTGCTAATTGCTAATACGGCAATAAATGGAATCAGACTTTTAAAAAAGACCAATAACGCGAATGACACCGTCATGAGAAATAACCCAATAATGATTAGTTTTTTCATTAAAGGCATCTTTTTACCAATTTTACTTCCGGTAATGTAGGAAGTCGTCGTCATACATAAAAGGGGAATGGCTAAAATCGCTCCTTTAAGAACGCCATCTGTATCATAGGTTTTCTCTAGTACATCGGATAAATAAAAGAGAATCCCAAACAGGGTGAATAAGCAGGTTGCACCAGCCAAATAAGCTGTGAATAACCATCTACCTTCGTTTTTAAAGACGGAAAACAATCCACGAACATATTTTTTAAGAGGTGGTGGTTCTTTCTTTTGCTTTTTTTCTTTGACAAAGAACATTGTAAGAAGCACGGAAATTAAACAAAAAATTGGGAAAGCGAAAAAGGCTGCATACCAAAATAATAGCGCAAGTAATGAGCCAATTATCGGCGAAATAACCTTACCGAATCCGTTTGAGGCTTCAACTAGTCCTAAGACACGGCTTTGTTTTCCACCCTTAAATAAATCACCTGTTAGTGCCATTGCGATAGGTGCTGTTCCTGCTGCCCCTATTCCCTGCATAACCCGACCAGCCATGATCCAATAATATGGACTAGAAAACCAAGCTGCAGCTAGCCCAGCTAGTAGTCCACCTGTACCGTAGAGAATGAGTGCAGGTATGATAACGGCCTTTCTAGAAAATCGATCGGAGAAATAACCAAGCAATGGGATTGAAACCGCTGCTGCAACTGAGAATGTAGTAATGACAAGACTTACCTGGAATTGACTTATATCTAGTTCTTTTTGCATTTGAGGTAAGACAGGAATGAGCATCGAATTACCAAGTACAAGGATAAGTGGAATTGAACTAATCGCAACAATTGTCATTGCTGAATTCTTTTTGCTGGACAAGTTTTTGCATCTCCTTATAGAACGGTTTGAAATTAGAATCAATTAATGCTTTACTATTTTTTCAAATTCTTGTGATACCTATTCTGTTAGTAGTTTCCAGTTGAAAGAAGCATTAGAAAAGCCCATTCTATACACCATTTACCTATTTTTGAATAACATAGCAACTGTAAGAAGATGGGTGTTTGTAACAAAAAAGATTTAAACAAATGGTTAAGCGCCTGTTGATAAAGGAGGAGTTATCCCTATGGACTTTCTAAATGTTCCATTGCGAACAAAGGGAGAACGAAGCTATGGAATTACCTCAATTGCTGATTTTGGGACGCCAGTTGGCCTAGTGGAGGCGTATTTACGTGATTATCATGCGTATATAGATATCGCGAAAATCGGAATTGGCTCCGCTTATGTGACCCCGAACCTACAAGAAAAAATCAATCTTTATAAAAAATATAACGTTATTCCATATTGTGGTGGAACGCTTTTTGAAAAATGCTTTGTCCAGGATAAGCTTGACGAATATGCTGAATGTCTCGGGAAGCTTGGTATTGAATGGATTGAAATTTCAAATGGTACGGTGGATATTCCACTTCATAACAGGCTTTCCCTCATCAAAAAACTTAAAAAGCAATTTAATGTGATTGCTGAAGTAGGATCGAAGGATCAAGACAAGGAAATGCCGTTATCTGAATGGGAGCATGAAATTAACCTGCTATTAGCAACGGGCTGTAAATATGTCATTACGGAAGGAAGAGACTCAGGTACTGCCGGTATTTACAACGCTTCAGGCAATGTAAACATGGATTTGATTGATCAAATTTCGAAAAACATTGACATTCAAAAGTTAATTTTTGAAGCACCGACACCTAAGCAGCAAATGTTTTTCATCAACCAATTTGGCACTAATGTCAATCTTGGAAATGTCAAAATTAATGATGTACTTGTGTTGGAATCACAAAGATTAGGCTTGCGGAGTGAAACCTTTTTCATGGGGGAGAAGACATGGAACTTACCCTAATCAGGCATCTACCCACAGAATGGAACGTGAAAGGTGTTCTACAAGGTATTCGCGACATCCCTATACTAGAAATAAGTAATGCTAACAAAGAGGTTATTGAAAAAAACAAACAACAGCTAAAAAAACAGTACTCCTTGATTTTAACGAGTGCCTTAACCCGAACACAACAAACCGCAAAGGCCTACGGGTATAGGCATTATGAAGTTGAGCCTTTGTTGAATGAACTTCATTTCGGGGAATTTGAGGGGAAAGAAAAAAAGTATCTTATAGAATCACATAAAAATACTTGGTATACAAACCCAAGTGAAATTGTGCTGGGAGAAAAGTTTTCGGACCTAGAATCTCGGATGCTCGCATTTTTAGAAAAATACAAGGAATACGAGTCGATTTTAGTGTTTGGGCATGGGTCCTGGATACGAGCATGCCTATCCTACCACAGATTTGGCAACATCAATAAAATGAATCAGCTCAATATAAAAAATAATCAGTTGCTTACAATCGAGGCTAGAGAGGAGGAATTAGAGATTGGGCGTAATCACTTATGATAACTGGAATGAGGAAAACGTTTCGGATGTTGTGAAATGCAACAAGGACTATTACGGCATTTTAAAGTGGTCATATAACACATATTCAGCTGAAGATATTGTGTATGCATGCAGCTTTGGGGCGGAAGGGATTGTATTAATCGACCTCATTTCAAGGGTTAAAAAGGACGCAAGAATTGTCTTTTTAGATACAGGGCTCCAATTTAAAGAAACATATGAACTCATTGATAAAATTAAAGAAAAATATCCGACTCTCTCTATTGAATTAAAGAAGCCGGCATTAAATCTTACAGAGCAGGCAAAAAAACATGGTGATGAATTGTGGAAGACGAATCCAAATTTATGCTGCCAAATTCGGAAAATAGAGCCTTTAAAAGAGGTTCTTACAGGTACGAAAGCGTGGATATCTGGATTGCGGCGCGAACAGGGACCAACTCGCAGAAATACGGAATACCTAAATAAGGATGAAAAATTTAAAAACATCAAGATTTGTCCACTTATTCATTGGACGTGGGATGATGTTTGGACTTATATCAAGCTAAACAACCTACCTTATAATGAATTGCACGACAAAAGCTACCCGAGCATCGGCTGTGCACCTTGTACGAACCAGGTGTTTAATGGCGACTTGCGCTCAGGCAGATGGGCAAATTCCGATAAAACAGAATGCGGGTTACATGTGAAATAACGATTGGGTAATGGAGGTTTTGAAAGTGGCATTAAGTAAACCGCATGGCGGTACATTGGTTAATCGTTTCAATCCAACAATAAACCATGAGGAAATCGATAAGCAAATTGAACTTAGCAACATGGAGTTAAGTGATTTGGAATTACTTGCTGTAGGGGCATATAGTCCGCTTGAAGGCTTTGTAGGAAAGGCCGACTACGAATCGATTCTTCATTCGATGAGACTTGAAAATGGGCTAGCGTGGTCAATTCCAATCACATTGGCCGTAGACCATACAGCAGCAAAGAAAATATCAATCGGAGAGAAGGTTCGATTGATTCAAAATGGGGAAATTTACGGCATTATCGAGGTAACAGAAAAATATATTCCAGACAAAGAAGTGGAAGCTTTTAAGGTGTACCGGACCACAGACTCGGCTCATCCAGGTGTGAAAAGAGTATATGAAAGACCCAACGTTTATATTGCTGGGCCGATTCACCTTGTAAAACGTCCAAAGAAAAAGAAGTTTGAAACCTTTTATTTGGATCCAATCGAAACAAGAGCGGTATTTGAGCACTTAGGCTGGAAAAAGGTGGTGGGTTTTCAAACAAGAAATCCTGTTCATCGTGCACATGAATACATTCAAAAATCTGCTTTAGAAGTCGTCGATGGGTTATTTTTAAATCCATTAGTTGGAGAAACGAAAGCAGATGACATTTCGAGTGATATTCGGATGGAAAGCTATTTAGTACTCCTTGAAAAATATTACCCAAAAAACAGAGTATTCCTATCTGTATTTCCAGCTGCAATGCGTTATGCTGGTCCAAGAGAAGCGATTTTTCATGCATTAGTTCGGAAAAATTATGGCTGCACACATTTTATCGTAGGACGTGACCATGCGGGTGTTGGAAATTACTATGGTACCTACGATTCACAACATATTTTTAGCAATTTTACGGAAGAGGAATTAGGAATCTCGCCATTATTTTTTGAACATAGCTTTTTCTGTAAAAAGTGCGGGAACATGGCATCCGCCAAAACATGTCCCCACAATAAGGAAGACCATGTGATTCTATCAGGGACAAAGGTACGTGAAATGCTAAAATCTGGAAAAAAACCACCAAAGGAATTTAGCAGACCAGAGGTAGTCGAGGTCCTCATTCGAGGCATGGCTGAACAATATACAAAGATATAAGGTGGCTAATATGGGCGAAGAACAGAATATTATATGGCATCAATCAACAGTAACGAAACATGAGCGACAACGACAAAATCAACATAAAAGCTGTGTGATTTGGTTTACGGGACTTTCAGGGTCTGGTAAATCATCCTTAGCAAATTCCCTTGACCAAGTGCTTTTTTCAAATAAGGTGCAAAGTTATGTCCTTGACGGGGATAATATTCGGCACGGATTAAATGCAGGGCTTGGTTTTAGCAAAGAGGATCGTAAAGAAAATATTCGCCGAATCGGTGAGGTTTCAAAGCTATTTGTAGAAAGTGGGCAAATCGTCTCGACAGCATTCATTTCACCATTTCGAGAAGATCGAGAACAGGTAAGAGAATTGTTTCCTGATGGGGAATTTATTGAGGTTTATGTAAAATGTCCAATCTCCGTTTGTGAAAATCGTGACCCAAAGGGCTTATACAAAAAAGCAAGAAATGGAGAGATCTCCGAATTTACCGGAATAAGCTCCCCATATGAAGAACCGAATCAACCAGAATTGGTAATAGAAACAGACCAATTTACCATCTCGCAATCAGTTGAAACGATTATTGACTATTTAAAACAAAGGGCAATTCTTTAAAGTAAGAAAGTCAAGTCTCGCTTTCTTACTTTATTTTTTTCTCCAACCGAGCTGGTGTGTTGCGATAAAAGACGGTGCTCTAAGGTGATAAATAAAATCGATGATATTCGTTGATATGGTTTGACAAAGAATCGCAAAGAAAACGATTCGAATATCAATGACAGATGCTGTTATTAAGAAAATGAAAAAGTTCATCCAAAGCATAACTTTGCCTGGTGACCAATCATTGTATTTTGCAATCATTAACGTCGGGATGACCATTCCACCGCTAGAAGAGCCACTTCGAATTAAAAGTCCGACACCCACACCAAAAATCATCGCTCCACATAATAGGTCAAGCCAGAAAAAGGGTGTAAGGAAAGAGCCAAGTGTTGACACAAAACTAACAGTTACTGAAGTGATTGTAACTGCAATCATCGTTTTCACAGTCCAGGAGAATCCGAAATATTTTAATGCTAGTATTAAAAAGGAGAAATTGACAATCCAAAGGGACATGCCTAATGGGAATTGTGTCCAATGATTCATCAAGATCGCTAGTCCAGCGGCACCACCGGAAGGAATGTTATGAGGAAATAAGAATAAGGACATACCAAGCCCCTGTAAAACTGCGCCAATAACGATACAAAAATAAGTAATCACCACTTTAGGCATTTATCAACATAACCTTTCTGATGACGATAATAGGACCTCATAAAGCGTAACCTCCTGAAACTCACTCTCCTTGTCCATTTTATGTTGACAGGCTATTCAATATGTTCAAAAATTGTTCACAGCTATTTTAGTTGTAAGTTTGTCACATTTTCTTTAGAATGAGATATTGAATGAGAAAAATGATGAATGCAGGTGAAAACGTGAAAAAAATAAAATTTTTAGTTGTGGTTGCACTTATTCTTGTTTTAACTGCGTGTGGTAGTGGGATTCCCAATGCGTTAAATTATGAGGTTTCCGATTTCTCGTATGTGGATCAGAATGGCGAAGACTTTAGCCTGAAGGATTTAGAAGGGAAAGTTTGGATTGCGGATTTGATTTTTACAAATTGTGAAACAGTTTGTCCGCCAATGTCAGCTCATATGGCTAAGCTTCAAGGCATGGTGAAAGAAGAGGGACTAGATGTTGAATTTGTTTCCTTCTCAGTTGACCCTGAAGTGGACACACCTGAAGTCCTGAAGGAATATGCAGAAGGCTATAGTGATGATTTATCGAACTGGCATCTGTTAACAGGTTATACCATAGATGAGATGACCGTATTTGCAAAAGACAGCTTTAAAACAATAGTTGCTAAACCTGAAGGAGAAGACCAAGTTATACATGGAATCAAGTTTTACCTAGTTGACCAAAATGGTAACGTCTTGAAGGATTACGATGGGGTTTCAAATACGCCGTATGAAGAAATATTAGCCGATATTAAAACAATTCTATAGGTTGGAAAAAGGACTCCGGGCTGGAGTCCTTTTTGCATGACTACACTTATTCTTCCGTCAACTGTGCGCTGTCCACAACTATCGTCTCAAGCTCTTTCCAGAACAGCTCGTGGCTTGTGAAGGTGAGGCAGCCGCTTGAGATTTGTTCTGGAAACTCCTGTTTCGCATCAGGTTGAACATCGCGTTCTTTTTTCATAAGAATACCTCATTTCGTATTATGCTTTGTTGAACATAGTTTTAAAAAAGATTCTCCCTCTTATCCTGCCTTACTTTTCCAAAATAAATTTCACCTGAATTAGAGAAAATGAAAATGTAAATGAATGTTAAAGGGGATTAGTTAATGCTCGCGAGAATGAAGCTGTGTGTGATTACCATTTGGACGATTCTTGATCCGATTTATTATGCATTCACTAGGCTAACATATGTAGAGGATAATGAGATTTTACGGGTGAAAGTGACAAAATACAAAGGTCGGTCATGTGTTCTTGCAGATGGAACTGAAATTAAGAAAAACGATTTATTAATTAAAATCCACCTGCATAATGTGATCTTGCTAAGGGAGCTACTTCGTCTAAAAAGTGAAACATCAAAGGCAAGGCTCGTTTATAAGCAAGTTAAGCAAGCATTGCCAGGTGTTGCTGACTATCTCCATAATCATCCAAAGAAGAATGACATAAAAGGAATCATTGGCATTACTGCGTTAAACAAGGGTAGTAGGAGATTAGGATTTGAAACGATAAAGATATCAAACAAAATCTATCTCTGGTTTAAACTAATTGTGTTTCTTCCAATGTATTATATGGCTGTTTCGAATATTTCAACGCAAAGTCTCCGTAGACATCCAATGTATTTATTTATGTCTAAAGATACACTATTTGAATTGTATCGATAAGGTATCCATTCATTACCACTAACTTTTCGAATTCTATTATTTATAATGGAAGGAGAAAAGGTGGTGTTTTTTTATGAAAATTTTTATCGTTCTTATTACTATTATGATTGTTTTCTATTTTCTTAGAAAAGCAAATAAAAACACATACAACGTGAATTTGAATAAAATTGATGTTAATCCAACCCAAGGATTTGTGAATCCATTGCAAATTAATGTTCTCCACCTATCAGACTTACATCTTGAAAACCTATCAATTACTCCTGGAGAATTATATAATAAAGTCAAAAATGAAAAGATTGATTTAATTGCGATTACAGGTGATTTTTTAGATCGCAAACGAAGTATTCCGAAGCTAATTCCGTATCTTGATGTTTTTAATAGACTAGCCCCGATACATGGTGTGCATGCGGTGTTTGGTAATCATGATTATTTCCTAAAAAAGAAGAACTTTGAAAAATTAAAGGAACTCTTAGAGGAATATGGAGTTAAAACATTTCAAAATGATAATGAGTCACTCCTGATTAATGGACATCGTTTAAATATTATTGGGATCGATGATTATAGTACGAAACGAAGTAACTTGAAAGAATCCTATGCGTCATTAAAGGCCGGCTATAATCTTGTGTTAACCCATGATCCAAACCTTGTATTGCATATGAAGGATTATCATTTTGATTACTTGTTATCGGGTCATTTTCATGGTGGACAAATTTGTTATCCAAAGCCCTATCACTTGGTGAAAATGGGGAAACTTGTTAGAATGAATATGATAAAAGGTTTCCATACTCATGATGGAAAGCCATTTTACATTAATGAAGGTTTAGGACAGACGGGAGTTAATATTCGTGTAAGAAGCACCCCCGAAATTACTATTCATACTTTAACGCTTGGAGCAGAAAGTGCTAGTAAAGCTATTTAAAGCAAAGACGTCCATCCCGACGTCTTTTTCGGCATCTTTTTGAATTGGACAAATTTTTTAGACGATTAAAAATATTACTTTGAGTTCATAATTTTTTGTAGAAACTGGAATCGTTAAAGGTTTTTTTACGTATGCTATAATACTATACTTGTAGACAAAAGTTACAAATGGAAATGGAGGTGACCAGATTGAACAATCCATTTTTGGCCATTATTATTACTAGCTTATTGATTAGTGGATGTTCTGGGGGGATGACTGCAACAACAGGTATTGCCACCAGTAACCATGATACTGGTCTAACTCCGAAACGGGAAATCCCGGATGATTTTATCCCGAAAGATCTTCATATTGCCTCAATCGGCGATTCTCTTACAAAGGGTGTTGGTGATGAAAAGAAGCTTGGGGGCTATACTTCCTTACTAGAGGAAAAGCTGCTTGGTGAAAAAGATGTTAAATCAGTTACTTTAGAGAATTTCGGTGTAAAAGGGCATAGAACATCAGACCTTTTAAACCGTTTGAAGAATGAGAAAGTACAAGAAGGGATTGCCAATGCGGACATCATTATCATTACTATTGGTGGTAATGATATAATGAAAATTGTAAAAGAAAATCTCTTTGATTTATCATTAAATGTGTTCCAAAAAGAACAAGAAAAATATGAAGTTCGCCTCCATAAAGTGCTTGAAACGATCCGGAACAATAATAGAGATGCAGAAATTGTACTTGTTGGTCTGTACAATCCGTTTGGTTGGTTTATTGATCTTTCTACTGAAACTAATACAATTGTTGACAATTGGAACGAAGGAAGTAAAAACATTCTTTCTGAATTTGGCCATACTAAATTTGTATATGTGGATGATGTATTTAGCCAATCAAGTGATAATCTATTAGCAGAAGATGAGTTTCATCCAAACTCAAAAGGGTATGAATTGATGAGTGAGAGGATTTTTGAAGCAATCCTGTTGGAGTGATTTCCTTCGTAGAGGAGGTCTTTGATGAAAATAAAAAATAAATGGAAGGTTTTCTTTTTTACACTGCTTGCGATTAATCTCGTCTGTGTGCTCGTTTTTTTGGGGTTAATTTTTGCACCGAATAAAGAAGTGACTCCAAATAAAAAAGTTGTTTCGAAGGATCATGTGAATCTATCTGTTGAAACGAATAAAGAGGACCTTACCAGGGTTATCAATAACTTTTTGAAAAAAGAGGCTAAAGATAATCCGCTAAAGTATAAGGTGCTGTTGACGGAGCGGGTGATGCTGCTCGGGCAGATAACGGTATTCGGTAAAGAGATTGATATGGTGATGACGTTTAAGCCTGAGGTGCTTGAGAACGGGGATTTGCTACTTCAGCAGGAAGCCTTTACTGTTGGTCAAGTGAGCCTACCGGTAACGTTTGTGCTACGTTACATTAATGACTATTACAATCTACCGGAGTGGGTTCTGATTGATCCGAATAAACAAGAAATCTATGTCTATTTGTCTGAGATGAAAATGAAAAGCGACACGAAGGTTGAGGTTGATACCTTTAATTTAAGTAAGGACGAGTTAAGGTTCAAATTACAGGTTCCAATAGACTAGTGAGCAAATCAATGATTGGTTTGCTTTTTTTTATTATTGTTCACGTCAAATTATAAAAAATGGTTTTTATAATTGGTTTTTTAGGGTTATGATTTTAATGGGATCCAAAATCAATAAAAAGAAGATTATTGAAAGTGAGTTGTGTAGGATGATATCTGAAATAACCTCAAAAATGCGAATAGAAAAGCCGGTAAATGAGGTGTTTGACGCATTAGTGAATCCGGAAAAAATCGGGAACTATTGGTTTTCATCTGGGTCTGGTCGATTGGAAGAAGGAAAGAAGATTACATGGCGTTATCAGGAATATAATGCTGAATTAATGATTAAAGTAGTAGAGGTAGAAGAAAATCAAAAAATTGTGTACAAGTGGGGGGAAGGTGAGCATGAAACTACGGTGACTTTATTACTAACTGTAGAGCAGAGTGGAACCACAGTGTTAGCTGTAACGGAATCAGGTTTTAACACTGATGACCCTGAAATCATAAACATTTTACTAGGTCAAAAAGAGGGCTGGATGTATATGCTCACCTGTTTAAAGGGATATTTGGAAAATGGCATTTCTACGCTAAGAGGTTCTTTAATTCATTAGTATTTTCAAAACGAGTTATGCTAGTATAATGATGTACATATGTTATTGGGGGTAATATTATGGTTCTACCGAATTTTGAAGAGAATTTACAAAAGTATGCGAGGCTTTTAGTAGCAAATGGACTAAATGTGCAAAAAGGTGATTGGGTAAAAATGACAATTACAGTTGATCAAGCACCACTTGCTCGCCTTGTGACAAAAGAGGCTTATGCCTTAGGAGCTGAAAAAGTCATCATAAAATGGTCTGATGACGAAATTTCAAAAGAGCATTATCTACACCAGCCAGAAGAGGTGTTAACAGATATACCTGAGTACGAAATTCAGGAATCTGAGGATCATGTTCTAAATCATAACGTTTGTCGACTATCCATTGTTTCAAGTGACCCAGGTTTTTTAAGTGGAGTTGATTCTGCTAAAATTTCTGCTTTCCAAAATAAGGCGGCGAAAGCCTTCAAAGTACAGCGTGTCGCTACACAAAACAATGATTTAAAATGGACAGTCGCAGGTGCAGCTGGGGCAGGCTGGGCTGCAAAAGTATTCCCGGATTTAGCAACATCTGAGGAACAGGTAGATGCACTTTGGGATCAAATTTTTAAAACATGCCGAGTGTATGACGACGATCCAGTTGCAGCCTGGGAAGAGCATACAAAAGCTTTAAATGAAAAGGCGGCAAAATTAAATGAAATCCAGTTTGATGCACTTCATTTTCGTGCACCAGGAACAGATTTGAAACTTGGCTTACCTAAAAACCATATTTGGGATAGTGCAAGAAGCTATAATCCAAATGAAGAAGAATTTATTGCAAACATGCCTACTGAAGAAGTGTATACGGCTCCAGATACACACCGAATGGACGGAGTAGTTCGCAGCACGAAGCCATTAAGCTATGCGGGTACATTAATTGAGGGCATCGAAGTTCATTTTAAAGATGGAAAAATTGTTGACATCTCTGCGGAAGCTGGAGATGAGATCATGAAGAAATTAGTATTTGATAATGAAGGTGGAACGGGTCTTGGTGAGGTAGCGTTAGTGCCAGATCCATCGCCAATATCACAGTCTGGTATCACGTTCTTCAATACATTATTCGATGAAAACGCGTCAAATCACCTTGCTATTGGTGCCGCATATCCAACGAACCTTCAAGGTGGAACGAAAATGGATGAAGATGAGTTAAAAGAAAATGGCTTGAATGTTTCAACAGTTCATGTTGATTTCATGATAGGCTCAAGCGAAATGGACATTGACGGCATTAAAGAAGATGGCACTGTTGTTCCGATTTTCCGAAAAGGAGATTGGGCGATTTAATGATGGAGTCCAAGGAAAGGCTTTTATAAAGCTATTTCTTGGGCTTTTTTGCTTGTCTGAAAATTTGTCAATGGAGTTTGATGCTATTGATGGATTGTTAATTTGCATTACTGGTTATTCATTTCTTCCTCAACGAAAGCATCTAATTTGGCAATCATTTTCTTTGCTTTGTCCTCATCAATTTGACGATAATGATGAAGACCTCCTTCTTCTTCATCCATCTCATCAGCAAGCTTTGTGATTGCTTGAAGAGGTGTACGCTTGATAAAGCCTTCCTCGATGTAAGAGTCCGTGTGGAATAATATCGCATAGGCAATTTCCTTTGCATATTTCGGATTTTCACCTAATCGAATCAATAATTTATGGGCACGTTCCGCACCTTTGATGGCGTGAATGTCATTTTCCTTGTACAGACGATAATCCTATTTTCCATTTTTATACCATGTGTAATGCCCCATATCATGAAGCAATGCGGCCTTCGTTGCTAGATCCACTGAAACATTTCGCTCCTTGGCCATTTTAAACGCATGATAAGCGCAAGCGATAGCATGAGCCTTCCCCGAACGAGACAGGTACTTTTGTGCAATCCGATGATTAAAGATCTCTGTTAATGTAACATATCTCATTTGTATGGCCTCCTAAAAAAAGAAATTTTTTGAATTTTATCATGGATAAGAGATATTATCAAGATATAATAATCCAATTTGGTTGGAAATGGGTGGAAGAATTTAGCGAGCGTGTTAAAATGGTTGTAATAAGCTAGTGTGGTGATTTGATATGTTTTTACGAAGTGTGAAAGTAATGGAGGAAAAAATACAAAATTGGCGAGAATATCCTTTTTCAATTCCAAGTATTAGGGGGCTTAATACACTCGATTTTCATGAGTCAGTGACGTTTTTTGTAGGTGAAAATGGGTCTGGAAAGTCCACTTTGCTTGAGGCAATCGCTTATAAGTGTGGTTTTAATACCGGAGGCGGCGGAAGGAATAATTCCTACACATTTGAAGATGCGACTCCAGCTTTAAGTGAGTATATTCGTCTTTCGTGGATGCCGAAAATCAACCAGGGTTTCTTTTTGCGTGCAGAAAGCTTTTTTCAGTTTGCCTCGTATTTGGATCAGTTGGCCGATGAGGATCCTACTTTTAATTATGAGGGGTATGGTGGTAAGTCGTTGCACGTGCAGTCCCATGGCGAGTCATTTTTGTCTTTATTTTTGAACCGGTTTGGCAATCAAAGCATTTATCTTCTGGATGAACCTGAGGCGGCTTTATCTCCAGCACGGCAGCTTGCGTTTTTGCGAGTGATTCACGACCTGGCAAGAGGGGGAGAAGCTCAATTTATTATTGCGACGCATTCCCCGATTTTACTGGGGTATCCTGGAGCTCAGATTTACAATTTTGATGCATCACCGATTGAGGAAATAGAGTATCAGGATACTGAGCACTATCAAATCACTATGGGCTTTTTAAATCGACCTGAACGTTATTTGGAGGAATTATTTCGCGAGGATGAAGAGGAAGAGTAGAATGTGGGTGAGTGATTTAGGGGGCTAACGTACCATCTGTATGCTATTCTTGAAGGGGAGAGTGTACGATAAAGCGTTATGCATACCCTCAGTTTGGTAATTTCGAAGAGTGGGGGTATGATTAGGAGATATTCGTGCCTTCAGTTTGGTATTATCGAAGAGTGAGGGTACGATTAGGAGATATTTGTGCCATCAGTTTAGTATTATCGAAGAGTGAGGGTACGATTAGGAGATATTTGTGCCCTCTTTTTGGTATTTTCAATGAGTGAGGGTATGATTAGTTGTTCTTCGTGCCCTCGTTTTGGTATTATCAGAGCTTGTGGGTATGATTAGCCACTATTCATTCCAGTAGCCTATTACTTTATCAAAGATTAGGTTAATATAAAAAATAGACTACCAAAGGGGTAGTCTCAGAGTGTCGACAAAAGGCATTTGGGAATTCTCTTATTCCCAAATGCCTTTTATTTTTTTCTTTTTTATCATAAATGGTCATTATTTTTGGTATATACCGTCCCAGCTTGCATATCATTTATGCAAGCTCTG
>NZ_JBALOQ010000015.1:0-97041 GCF_036962705.1 Bacillus sp. JJ1562 | reverse complement strand
CAGTTTCATAACGGTCTTTACCTGCAAGTCGAGTTATTTCCATGTCAGCATTAAGTGCTTTTAACTCATTTTCAATATTCTTGCTTACAACCGCTTCTGAGCCTAGAATGAATACTTTCTTAGCTCCCAAACGTTTGATTTCAGCTTTAGTTACATTGTCCATAGACTTCGTACGAGTTAATAGAACTGGAGCATCGTATTTAGCTGCTAATGGGACTCCAGCTAAAGCATCTGCATAGTTATCTCCACGGGCTAACACAACAACCTCGGAAGATTTCCATCCATCTGCACTGATTGAAACAGATGTTTCATAGCGATCACTTCCAGCAATACGAGCAGTTTTCTCTTTATTGATTGTTATTTCTTTTACAGTTTTATTACCAGCTAAATCAACAGCCTCTAATAAGAATGTGTTATCACCTGGCTCGAGGTTCAATGTTGTTTTAACTGTTTTTTCAATGCTATTCATTCCATACGGTTCTACAAGTTCATTAAAGAACACTTCGCTACCGTCAACGTAATAACGCAATTCTTCAAAATTATCCTTCAATGCTGAAGATAATTCAAATGAGTCAGTATTATAGCTTACAGATGATGGAACCTCCACATTAATTTCAGGATGAGTAGTATCTACAAAAACGTGTCGTAGGAATGAAATTTCATTTCCTGCACTATCTTTACCTGCGATACGAATTTTGTGATAACCTTCCTCAAGAGTTATGACTGTGCTGAAATCAAAACGTGCTTCTTTTTCATTCCAAACCAATTCAACAGACTCTCCTCCAACAGTGAAATCCGTTAGACTAGACTCATCTGTTAGATATCCGGATACTGTAACTTCATTCTTATTAATAGCTTCATGTGATTCTGGAGTCTTAACAAAAATCGATGGAATCGTTGTATCGTTGACTCCTTTAAATACCACAGTGTCTGTATTTCCAGCAAAGTCATAGGCTACAACCTCTACTGTAGAACCAGTTTTGATATCATTTGCAAAAGTATATTCCTCGCCATTTGCTGGTAAAGGTAGATCTTCTTCACCAAATACCGATTCACCATTTACAAAAACATCAACATACTGAACTCCTGAACGATCATCAGTAGTAGCATATGTTAATTTTCCATCCTTTAATTCCGCAGTTAACTCTGGAGAAACCGTATCAACAATTACAGGTATATGAACAATTTGAGGCTCTTTTCCTGAATAGTCGATTGTAGTTGCAATTTCAATAAAGTATTCTCCATCTTCAACTTGTTTGTTTTTCACTTTTCCATCCCATGCTCTTGCAGGATTATATGAATATGGTAAGCTTGATCCGCCATCATAGTAATTTTTTCTAACGTAATTTTCTGTACGAATTTTTCTTAATGCATTCCCTTTTTCATCAACAACACTATATTCTACTAATTTAGCATTACGTAAGAATGAAGGTACAGGTGTTACCACATCATTTGACCCATCACCATTTGGAGAGAATGCTATTTTAGAAGAATCAAATACGTTGTTCATAAAGTCATTACCTAAGAATACTCCATTTTCATTTACCATTCCTGATGCTTGATAAAATGAAACCTCATCATATACCATTCCATCTAATACAGGAGGCTTATTCCAGTCGCCATTGTAACCTACATATGGTACTGAAATTTCTGGTTGTGTTAAGTTTGATAGAGTTACAAAACCTTCAACAAAATAACCATTTTCAAAGATTTCTTTTGGTGAAGTAAATCCTGTAGCGTCATAATTTAATACCACAGCATCCGTCAAATCAACAACTACATTGAATGTAACCGTACCGTTTGCAGGAACTTCTACAACTGAGTTACCACCATTTACAGAAACATTTGCACCTAATAGCTCCTGTGCCTCTAAAACATTCGGATCAAATCCTAAATCACCATAGTACGCAAAATCAGTTTGTACATTAGCCTTTACATCATAAGAGATTGCCTCATTACTATAGTTAGTTGCTTTTAGAGTAAAGTTAAATTTATCTCCAACTTCTTTAAGAGCCACTTTAGCTTGCCCGGTTTCAACCTCAGTCACAACAACAGGTGTGCTTAAAGCTGAATGAATTTGCATTACTCCAGACCCCTGTCGACGTGGTGAATATGGATTTTCTTGTCCGAGCAATCCTTGCGCAGGGCCTTTATCTACCACCGGCTTTGCAGTATTCATTAAAATATTCTTAGCTAGCTCAACACGTGCTTTACCAGTCAATCCAAATTCTTCTTCAACTCGCTGTAGAACAATGGCAGAGCCACCCGAAACATGTGGTGCAGCCATTGAAGTTCCACTCATTACACCATATTTATTATCTTGAATTGTTGAATAGATGTTCCCACCTGGTGCAGTAATTTCTGGTTTAAAGTCTAAGTTCGGAGCTACTCCCCAAGATGTAAAATCGGACATTTTGCCAGCCGTAGGGCTTTCTACTGTTAATACTTCATCACCAAATGTAATTGTTACTGTTTCACCATTATCAAGTTCTGCTTTTAACTTATCTCCATCTACTTTATACATAAATAGCTGTGGAATTTTGATAGCTGCATCTGAGAGCATACTTACAGTACCATCAGCATTATTATAAATGAAAACACCTGCTGCCCCTGCTGCTTGAGCATTTAATGCTTTATCTACAAAAGGATATACTCCACGTTTAACTAACGCAAATTTACCAGTTAAGTCTTTTCCATTAAAATCATCTGGTCCACCTAATCCAGCATCAACTAACTCGAACGAATTTTGTTCAAGGCTCTTAGGATGAACTGTACTTGCGGAAAGATATGGAGCTAATCCTGCCTTGTCACTAAATTGATATGAAACCGCGTCCATATCCATATAATTGTTTTCAATTGAAGCAACTTGTAATGAATCGAATGAAATACCCGGTGAGCCAATAACACCAACATCTGGGTTTGATGCAGATGGCCATGGGTAGGACCAACCATTACCTAAGTGTGCAGAGTTTCCTGCAGAAATAGACATTAAAATTCCATTATCAACAGCTTTTGTTATCGCTTTTTGTTCAGCATCTTCTGGTACAACAAAACCAGCTGTCGCCCCCAAGCTCATATTCAATACATCAGCACCCAATATGATTGCATCATCAATTGCTTTAACATAGATATCACTCCATGTGGAAGGCATTTCAGGATCGTTACCAAAAACTTTAAGCGCTAACAATTGTGCCTCTGGAGCAACACCTTTAATACCACCATTTGCTTCATCACCATTTGCAGCTACAGTTCCCGCAACGTGCATTCCATGGTGGGTTGCTTCAGGTCCTAGGTCTAATATTTCCTGATTTTCATCCATATAGTTATAACCATATGGTACTTTCGCAGTATGAAATTTTCCAGGAAGATCATTTTCAGATATGAATCCCTCTACTGTTTTATTTGATAGTGTAGCCTTATCATCACTTGTTAGAACCATATCTTTATGACTCGGATCTACTCCTGAATCAATGATACCAACAATCATTCCTTCCCCATTAAGACCATAGTCTTCCCAAGCTTTTTGGGCTTCGATAATTTCCTTACTATATTTCATAGTAGGTTCTTCGACTGGGCGCTCATATTCGTGAGCAATTCTGACATCCGTAACACCCGTTAGTTTTTTAATTTTCGGGATCATTCCATATTCCACAACTCCACTAAATCCATTAAATGCAGTTGTGAAATTATGCTTAAATTCCATTTTAAGTGATTTTGAGTTTAATTGGCTTTTTACTTTCTTTTGAGTCTCTAATACTTCTGCATGAAGTTTTTTCTTTGTAGACTTTGGAAGTTCGTTAAATTTCAATCCTTTTTTTGTTGCATATGTAATCGCAGGTTCACCCTTCACTTCCACAATTACACGAACTTTGTCTGAATCCTTATATATATCTTGTTCTTCGAGACTAATAGCCGCTCCCTTAGTTACTGTTATTCCTTCTCTTTCACTCTTCGGAGCAAACGATCCTACTGCTGCCATTGTAGAGTTTGCGAAGACCATTAAGAGCACAAGTAATAATGCAAAGACTTTCTTAAAATTCAAACCAAATACCCCCTACTAAAATAGTAATCATTTAATATCAAAACAAGGTTTCCTTAACATCTCACCCTCCATATTTTGTTATTTTTTTACTATTTTATTTTAGTCAAAATTTGTAGAATAGTCAAATAATTAATGATAAAAAAGTGGAGTTTTCTCCACTTTTTTACAATATATCTAGAATTCGACACAAATTTGATTCACTTATCTAAACTATTCACTTAAACTGAATGTAATCCTCTTCAACGTAGAAATACCATCTACCGCAGTGATCCACATTGAAAATACATATTCTCCTTTCTCTAGATCACTGAAAGTCACTTCATATGATAAAGACTTGTTTGGTAGGAGAACCGTTGAATTTTTTACATCTAAAAAGTTTTTTCCTTCAGAATATCTTTTTCTTTCACCACTATCCTTGTTGTGAAGCTCATATTCATATTTTTGATTTGAAGAATACTCCAACGCAATTGAATTCTGTCCAACATTTTTCACTTCATACACTAAAGTAATTTCCTTTTCGGATTGTGACTTAATTAACAAGGTGGCATTCAAATTAGAATTTCCGATATTCTCGGAAAAGTTACTTCCACCCAATATGTGTTGCATTCTTCTATCGTTGACTTGCATGTCAAATCCTTTACTATTTGAAATCATCGTCTGTTCTTCATCCTCTATTAAATCTTTCTCTTCGTTTGTAAGTTGAACAGTAAGAATAATTCCAGCTAACAACAAAATTGATATACAAGATACAACGAACTTTTCCATTCGCAACACCACCTAATTAAAATCTATATTTATCTTTACTATACTTAATCTATCCTACTAACATTCGAAATAAAAAATAAAATCCCTGTTTTACAGGGATTTTTTTCGTTAAATAAATTTAGACAGTTTATGACAAGCACTATACTTTAGTATTGGTGTTCATTTAGTAATCTAAACCTGTAAAATATTCAATTAAATAATTCGCCCATAGTTCGTGTCCTTCTTCATTTGGCAAACTATCTTCTAAATACTCTGCAATCTCATCAGTTTGATGGTCAGGCCAAGCTGTCCAATGATCTAAATATGTATAATGATTACTTTCAGCAAATCGTTTTAATTCTTCTACTTCTCTTGGGTAAAATTTAGCCTTTAACAATGGATTAGCAGGTTGTATGAATAAAGATATATCTGAATTTGCAGCTTTAAAGTCGTTAATAATCGTTTGCAGATTTGCCAGTCTATCCGACATTGCCACCAAACCATTATCTATTAAGATAAAAGGTTCTAACAATAAAACATCTGGCTTAAGTTCAATTACATCTTCATAAAGATTATCTTGAATTACACTTAAAGAGGTCTTATCAGGTATCTCTTCTATGATAACATTCATTACATCTTTTCCGTAAGATTGCTCAAGCGCACCCTTTAATCTCATCGGCCATCCATCTGGATCAATTGGCGTGGATGCAGAACCCATAATGACGAAAGTTAGCGACTTTTCACTATTAACAGACGTCTCAACCTTTGTTATAACATCCGCAGGTAGATTTTTTGTATACCCCATTATTTCATCTAAATTTCTAGTATCATCTTCCGCAACTTTTGGTTCTGATTTTGGTTTTTCTTTTTCGATTTTTTCAGACTTTACTTCAACTTTTGTTGAAGTAGCTATTTTTTGATCCCAATGGATTTTCCCAGCGATCACACTTCCAATTGCAGCTATCGTTATAATTATTAATAATAATTTCTTCAATTTCAATCCTCCAAACGTAACACAACTAATTAAATAACATTATACACCATAAACAAATCGTATTTTAGCGTTTTTGGATATTATTTGTAATATTTCCTCGGAAATTGTTGGAACTATTTATTTCATTTAGGAGTTTATTGTTTTTAGTTCTTATAATTTTAAAGACTATTAACGCTATTGTATAAAAGTTTGAAAAGATTGAATTTTAAAACGACAGCCGATTGGATGTAGACGCTCGCCCAGGTTATTGGTTCGTTCTGATTCATTAGTTGTTTTAACTGTTAATCCTTACGAAAAGTATATGAAAATGCTCAGTATTCCTCATGACACTAGAACGGAAATTGTCGGAAGAGGTTTCAGGAAAAAAATTAACCATTTAAAATTGTTAAAAATATCCAATTAAAATTTTATAATATAAACTTGCAATTGATGTTAAATTAGTACTTTAGACCCATTAACCTTTCGACAAATTTCGCCGATACTAAATATGGTATAATTCGTTTTGAAAATAGCAAAGCCTTTGAAAAAAGGGGACGCAAAGCTATAGGGACTAAGGTCCTAAAAGACTATGTCAGCCAGCTACCAAATTCGAGGGGGAAAATAACGTGCAAGTTTGGTTAACACCAGAAGAAGTAGAGAAAAGAAAAAATAGAAACAAGATTTTACTATATACCGCTATACCTGTTGGTGTAATAGGAGTCAGTGCACTAGTAACATTTTTATCCAATAAAATGTAACAGAAAAAAATCATATATCTCGTTCTAACAGGTTCGGTTTTAATCTACAAAACTCTAATTTACAACATCTTTCGCATCTCAATTCGCATTAGAATTAAGAGCAATTTGATAAGTAAGTTAGAAAATAAAAATGCTTGGAGCATAATGACTCCAAGTTTTTTATTACAATCTTTGTTGAAGATAAGTACCCGTTCGCTGACGAAGAAGTATTAAATTTCATCATTTAATACTTCTTCAATATATTCCTTCAATTCCTCTTTTATTTCTTCCATTGATTCATCAAGTAGTTCACCGATAATCTTGCTTCCAGGGATGTTTTTTAAAATCGGCATACCTAATAAGGAACGTTCGCATTCCCATATATTAATCATATGTAAATCAATAAGTTCACCGCTTTTGTCAGCAATCCCTATCGAAATAGAGGAACTGTATCCAGGCACAAAAGGGTCTATGCCTTCTTGATCGAAACCAGCATCTAAATCTAAGTTTTTCTTAGCAAAAATGAATTTATTTTCTTCTAACAATCTTTCGATATGTTCTTTTAATGCCAATTCAGTATTTTTGATCTTTTCTTTTAATTCTACACTGAAATCGGTATGTTGATACTTCATTACCAATACCTCCTTTCCAAAAGGATAAATAAAAAATCGTTAAGCTATTATAAAATTCTTCGTCAGCAAACCTACCCGATAGTTGATTATGCTCTCCTTTAATTTCAACATAAATAACCAATTTACCTTTTGTAAATTTCAGCAACATTATTTAGCATAGCAATTAGCGAATTCGCCGTTTATATTATTAATAAACTTCCTATATCAACAAAAATAAGCAGTCTAATTCAGTTGTGAATTGGACTGCTTATTTGCTTGCTAATTAAATTTTTCACTCGAAAAACCGGACCTGTTACTCTCGTTCAGCATGGTTTTTTAGTTTCACCAGAATGCTTGTTTTATTTACTTTTTCAAAACACTTTCAAGTACCGCTCTAACTTTAGGCGTCACATCATGACTTCCATTTTTTACATCTTCAATTAGCATTGCTACTAAAAGGCTTGGATTTTCCGTATTAAATCCAACAAACAAACCGTTTTCCTGACCATCTTCATCTTTTGTCGCTTTTAACTCAGCAGTTCCTGTTTTTCCCGCAACCTTGATACCTTCTATTTTCGCATCATTCCCTGTTCCATTTGGGTCCTCTACGACCTGTACAAGATCATCGACAATGATTTGAGCAGTTTCAGGTGTAACGACATTATCTTTCCAAACTTCTTTCTCCGAGCCATCTAGGATAAGACGCGGTTTTACTAAGTTTCCTGAATTTAATAATGGTGTAAAGGAAACAGCCAAGTGGATTGGACTCATTTCGAGCTGCCCCTGACCATAACCTGTATCTGCTGTTAATATATCAGAGTTCAAACCTTCGTTTGAAACCTTCGACTCATATACGGGATACTCAAATGGAAATGATTCCCCAAATCCGTATTTTGTTAATTCCGATTCAAATCGGTCTCCGCCAATCCCTAATGCTGCCTGACCGAAATATATATTGTCAGAGTATACAAGGGCATCTCTTAGGTTCACCGGTTTTCCAGGATCAGTAACCCTTGTGATTGAATATCCTCCCCATGAACTGTCCTTTTGCCATTGCTTCCCTTTGATGTCTATTGAAGTTTCAGGAGTAATCACTTGATTCTCAAGTGCGATTCCCGCCGTAATTGGTTTAAAGGTTGAACCTGGAGCATAAGTCAATATAAAACGGTTTACTAATGGTTTGAGTGGATCTTCATTTAATTCGTTCCATGGAGCATTCCCTAAAACAAATGCGTTTGGATCGAATGACGGAGTACTTACAAGTGCAAGTGCTTCACCTGTTATTGGATGAATGGCAGCTGCTGCTCCAGCATTCCCGTTTAGTTGATCAAATGTGACAAGCTGAGTATCAATATCAATTGTTAAGTTAAGCGTTTCGCCATCCTTAGCTTCTTTTTTAGCAACGGTGGCATTTCCCCCGTCATTTGCTTTTTTAATGAAGAGATGTACTCCTTTTTCTCCTCTTAACCGTTCCTCAAAAACGAATTCAAGACCCTTTTTCCCTTCTACATCATTTGCCGAATATCCTTTTCCTTCAAGCTCTTTCAAATCCTCTGCTGTTACTTTCCCAATATACCCGATTAAATGTGCAGCCGCTTCCTTAAAAGGATACACTCGAGATTCCACTTTTTTCGAAAGCACTCCACTCAGTTGTGTTACCTCTGTTGCAAGCTCTTGATCCTGTAAAGGAAGTCTTGCAATCGGTACAAAATAATGAGGTTGAACCCAAGAAGCATTCAAATCCTTCTGAATCGACTCAGGTGTTACTTTTAATAATTCTGCAACCTTTGCAATTGTAGCTTCTTTGTTTTCACCGATATCTTGTGGGACCATTCCTATTTCATATACAAGTCCGTTTTCAGCTAGTTTTACACCGCTGCGATCAAGAATTTCACCACGTACTGGAGATGATAACTCGAGACCAATTTCATCTCCTTCCTTCATGTCTGGAAAGAACATTGCCGGTTCCCATCTAACAGTCCATTTCTTTTCGTCTTCCTTTTCTTCTAATACAAGTGTTGCTTGCTCTGTGAATTCAATAGTACCCGCGATAGTTTCCATTGAAATGTCGTATGTAAAAGCCAATTCACCTTGATCATCAGGCTCAACCTCTTCTTCTGGAGCTTTAAAATTGACTTTTAGGTCGCTCACTCCAATATCGTTGAAAATCTTGCTAAAACGCTCAACGAATTCATCCTTCTTTACGTTCTCCTTTACATCTGTTGAAAATTGATCATACACCTTGTTAAAGTCTTGTTTCTCCCAATCCTTTATAAAAGACTGAAAGCGTTCCTCTGGTATCGGATCATTGTTGCAGCCAGTTAAAATAATGACACATAATATTATGCTTACCACTAACCACAGGTGTCTTTTCACTCTTACTCACGTCCCCTCATTCGTTTCCATCTTTGGCTTTCTAACTTTATTATACATAATATACAATTAATAGTTTTCATAAATTTTTCAAAAAATGTCTGCAGTATTTTCAGTAGACTATAAAAAAAGCCTAACAGATACTAATTTTTGCAAGGCTTTATAAATGGTTCTGGACTTCCGATTGGTCGAATAGGTCCAGAGGACTCCTTCACACTACACTTCTCCCTTATAAAAATATGATAATTGCCGATTCTGCCTATTATTTGATATTAAAAGAAAAGGAGTTATGAAATTAGCCGACATAATCCGAGCAATTACAACGTATATATTTATGATATGGTATAAGTATATTCCGGAGGAACAAATAATAAGTTCCTATCATCCTACCAGAGAAGAACAAGTTGGGACACGGGAACTGTCCCCTGACCCAGTAATGGAGGTTTACATATGACATCTGAACATGAGTTTATTACGAAATCATTTTATCAAACTTTAATTTCTGAAACCGATAAAAGGCATCCTGTAGAGATTCTCGGTGAAGCATACATAGTTGAGCAGGAAAAAGAACTATATGACCTGTCGTATATTCGCTTTGCCCAAGGGGAAATTTACTTTCATTCTAAGGATTATGAGGCTGCGATATATAAATGGGAAAGCATCACCAATGATCTACAACCATGGGCTAAGAAAAATATTGCCGATGCGTATTATGAACTTGGATTACTTTCAAATGCGGAAGAAGTGTATGGCTCGATTATTTCAAAAAATAAAAGTCTGACCAGCGAGGTTTCGTTAAGTCTATTTTCACTTTATCTTGAGGATAACAAGCTTGATGCTGCTTATCGTGTTCTACAGGAAGCGATTAAAGGAAATCCTGATTATCCTGAACTAACATCAATTGCCAAGCGTTTTTATGAAGAACAGGAAGATTGGAAAAATGCTGTAGAGCTAGCGATTAATGAAGCTAAGCGAACACAGGATCTAGTTTGGTATGAAGCTCTAATTGCATATTGTGAGTCTGGACATGGTAGTGCATTTACGCCTGATACATTCGTTTCAGTGTTACGAAAATTATATGAACTTGACCAGCCTAGGTTTAAACAGCTACTTGCAGCTATTTGGCAAAATTACAAAAATACAGATCACTATCTAGACTGGCTACAGTCGGTCATTCGGATTATGAAAGATTTAGAGATTGATCCGTACGATTCTTGGTACATGATTTCTGAATTATTTGAGGAAGCTTATCTCGAATTAACGACAGGAAATTATTTATTGCGTGACATTGGGGTATTAATGCCGAAATTGTTGATTAATTGGTTGAATACGACCACCGCAACGAATGGTCTTACAGCTGCTGCAGCAATTCTAGCGTGGGATGACATTTTTCCATCAGCCATCAAAACTGTAATTGTCAAAGAGGCTGAGATCGTACTGGAAAATGCACAAAGTCAAGCTTTATCAATAGACGAATGCCACCACTTTATGAAGACGATTATCGATTGGGCACGAAAAAATAATATCGAAACAAGCAATCGCTTAGTATGGGGCTTTGATCAACTTTTTGATGTGGAGACAACGAACTTGCTTGTCCTAGGTAAAGGGAAAGGTTCTTTCATTAATTCGATTATAGAAGAGGAAATTCTAACACCATCTCTGTCTTCTTTTGCATGCTTTCAATATGGAGAAAAGAAGGAATTTACTGAGGTTTCCGATACAGGCCGAAGCCCATTGACTGCATTCGAGGAAATTACGAATCCGGACTCAATTATAGAGGCGAGCCTACCTTCTACTCAATTACAGCAGACAGGACTAAAGCTAAATACGACTGGCTTTAATGAGTACTTTATGGAAAAACGGAAAACATTTGGCTATTTGCCTGTGGTCGATGGCATTCTATTTGTGCATCATGCCGAAACTTTGACAGAGCTGGACTTAGATTATCTCGCACAAATCAAACATTCCGTCAAGGATACTCCAGTCCATTTTGTGCTACCTAATACGTTTGACCGCGAAAAAATAAAAGAGTACTTCCCGGATGCGGTTATTCATTCTGTTAGGAATGGCAATGTCCTCCGGGACATAAAGGCAAGCTTCCTTACTGTTAACCGTGTTGGAAAAATCCTATTTTTACTTAGAAAAACGATTTCCAATCTTCTTAAAAAACGTGTCGATGCTGAAAATAAACTTATTGAGTTAATCGCACATAATGAAGAATATATCACAAGATTAACTGGTTTTAACAACAGTCTGCATGATATGGAAATTGGCCAAAGTAAAGAAATTGTAGATTCATTCGCGGCCGTAATTTCGGAGGTTAAACGAGACCTTTCTGAAAAAATACCGAAAGTCCTTTCAGGTTGCTCGGAGTATATTACAGAAGACAGTAACCTCAACCAGCTGCATATTGAGTTAAATGAAAAAATGAATGAAGAGATTCGAAGCTTATTTGATAAAGAGATTGTACCGACTCTTACCGAAAAACTTCAGGAATGGATCGAAAATGCAAATCAAAAATTAGTGGCTACCCAGGATTATTTAGATGGCATGACTGAGTCTCTTGCTGAAGGGTATCCCGAAAAAGAGCTGAAGCTGCACTGTGACTTTAAGGTGGTCGAGGATTGGAGTCGAGACATTAGTCGCATGACCTATCAAATTCAAATTGAAAAAGAAAACATAATGCTTCGTCATAATCCTGCACAAGTGCTACTGAAGGGTGCTGGCAAAGTGTTAGGCTTGCTACCACAAAAACAGCAAGCTTACATGCTCAACCAGTACAAACGCTATGTAGAAAATGAATCGTACTCGGATGTGATCGACTCGATTCAGAGGAAGTTTTGGCAGCAATTTGACTTTTTCAGTAAATCCTTACAGCAGGATATTGGTCTCTTCTATAAAGAACCACTAAAAGAGTTGTCGGAATCCATTGACGAAACAAAAAGTGGTGTGGAGCAAGATAAAGAAACATTTGCTAAAATGAAATCTAATCCAGAAATCTACTACGACCCTCTAAAACTATTCGAAACAAGACTCGTTCAATACGAACAGATTTGGAAGAAAAGTCGGAAAGTAGGTTTTCCGTCCAACACTCTCTAAACATAAACAGGCACAACTAGCGGATTTTAACCGCGAGTTGTGCCTTTCGTTTTATGTGAAACCTAGGATAGTAATGTGATCATCCTACTCAATTTCAGGAATTCTTTTTATTTCTTGATCAGTAAAAACGTCATATTCATCAGTACTCATCGTTGAAAATTCGGAAACAACTGCCCCTCCATCCCCTGCTTGGAACCAATGTAATGTATTTGGTTCTAAGGTATATTGCTCACCGGGTTTTAGGACGATTTCATTCCACACGGTGAATGTATCTTTTTTGTCTTCCGGTATTGTAGCTTTTGGTTGGTCCACTGCAGGACCCGGCACATACAAGTAAACGGTTCCATAACGACATCTAAAAGTCTCCTCCTTACCTGGAGATTCTCCTACAGGTGGATGTAGATGTTCAGGACAAGTCTGGTTTGGAAGAAGCACTAGGTCCTTAGCGCAACACCGCTCAGTGTTGATGTATACCATCAGCTGTAAACCAAGCTCTCTAACTCTATTTAACCCAAAGTCTGCGATTTCAATTCTATCAATCTCTTCCTCTGTTAAAACAATATTGCACTTCTCGAAGTATTCCAATGTTTCCTGTTTAATAAGCTCATATTCTTGGCGTGATATCATGGTATGCCTCCTTGTCATTTATACTCTAATAAAAGTGTATGACAGATTAAGTTAATTTACTATATCTAAAATTAGTTTTCAGTACCAAAACTCAACAGTTTAAGATCTTTTAGGTGTTTTCAAGAATCTGAGACCTGCGCACCTTCACTTCTCTATCACTACTCAATGACCTTTTCTGGTTTGCCTGATTTGATTGATATGTGTGCTGCGGATAGGATGGCGGTTACGTGATGGGAACTTTTCAGGGTTATTTGAACAGGTTTATTGTCTAGGATGCAGTCAACAAAGTGCTCTATTGCATACACGAAAGCTCCTCTTCTTTTACCTGTTATTTCAAAATGCAACTGATTTCTAGGTGTAGTAAAGCCCTCTGGACTTGCGTACTCCATATTTTCTATTTTTCGATCTAAGTATATGACTTCTTCTTCAGTGATCACTTCGACAAAGGAATCTACAATCGTAGGATATGTATTCGGATAACTCCAGCAGGATTCAAAAGTCGCAATTGCACCATTTTCATACTTTGCTTGAATTTGAATGGCATCTGGTGTGTCGATTCCAATCCCTTTTAATACTTTTTTGACTGCTGATGCATATACTTCAACAACTTTCGATTCAAATAACCAGTTCATCAAATCGATATCATGTGAGGATAAGAAATAGGCGGGTGTTGTAAGATCTGCCCACTTGATCATTTCCGTCGGGACAAAAATTCGATCATTTTTACGTGCATAACCCATAATTGGGGTTAAGTTTTTCTTTTTTAACAGTTGCTTTGCTTGAGCATAGGAAGAAATCCATCGATTACTAAATAACGTCATAACGGTGAGATTCCTTTTATTTGCCAAAGATAGAATTTCTCTGCTTTCCTCTACACTCATGGTCAAAGGTTTTTCTACTAACACATGCTTGCCAGCCTCAAGTGCATCCCTCGCAATTAAATAGTGAGCAAAATCTGGCGTAGCAATACTGACAACGTCGATATCCTCTTTTTCCAACATCTCTTGGTGATTCTCATAATAATTAGCACCGAAACGCTCACTTATTTGTCTACCGACAATTGGATTAGAAGTAGCTAAAGACATAACCTGAGTGCGATGATATTGTTGATAGACAGACATATGTTGTTGCCCCATAATTCCTCCACCAACTTGCCCTACTTTTAACAAAAATATGACCTCCAATCAATGTAATCCTATTTACTTTCATATACAATTGACCCATTTGAAATTGTTTTTAAAATCGAAAACTCTCTCTCATTTTCATCCCAATTAAAAAATATAAAGTCTGCTGGTGATCCAACCTCAAGAGTTCCCACCTTTTTATCGGATAAACCAAACAAGTTCGCAGGGTGAAGTGTAGCCATTTTAATAGCTTCTTCTAAGGAAAAAACTTTATCTTTTAATACCTTTCTAATTCCAAGATGCAGGGGTGTTGCTGATCCTGCGAGAATATCAGGAGTATTTGCTAAATGTAAAAATCCATCCTCCTCTAAAACAACATCATCATTGATATGAGTACGGTATCTTCCCGGTGGCAAACCAGCTAGATTAACTGCATCACTTGTTAAAATTGCTTTATTACCTTTGGCACGAACCATAACTTTCAAAGTCGAATACGGTAAATGATGTCCATCAGGGATCAGACCAGCCCAAAGTCTATCATCTGCAAGCTGTGCCCAAATATAGTTCGGATGTCGCTTTATATAAGGGTGGGCCCCATTACCAAGATGTGTACTCATGGTTGCTCCCGCATATACCGCGTTCTGTATATCTTCCTCAGTACTATTCGAATGTCCAATCGCAGCAACAACTCCTGCTTTATAAAGATTTTCAATAAACTTAATGGCTCCTGGCTTTTCAGGTGCTAATGTAACCTTACATATTCGATTATCGGCTGCCTCTTGCCATTCCAAAAACTCATCCCAATCAGGATCTCTAACCCAATTTAAGTTATGTGCTCCCCTAGGGCCATCCTCAGCTGAGATAAATGGACCCTCCACGTGAATGCCGATTACTGCATGGTTGACAACCGAATCTTCCATACAAGCTTTTGCAATTGTCCTCACACAATGAAGGATTCTTTCTTTTGTACCCGTTACAACAGTTGGACAAAATCTTGTCACACCACCTTCGTGTAACACTTTGACTACATTCTTAATCGTTTCTACTGTAGTATCAGTACCATTTATATCAAAGCCACCGATTCCATTTACTTGTATATCAATTAATCCAGGTGCAATCCAACCCTCTGTCTCCTCTGTTGTTTTTGTGATTGATTGAATTCTTCTATCCTTGATTTGAACTTTGAGCGTCTCACCGGTAATCCAATGCTTTCCAATCCAATTTTGCATCAAGTAATTCCCTCCCAGTATTCATTTCCCTAACTGAATCTCTTTCAATAATCTTCGGTTGGAGTAAAATATCAATTTCATTAAAATCTCCATCTAAAATTTCAAGCAAGATTTTACAAGCCATTTTTCCCATTTCATAGGTTGGTTGATGAATAGTGGTTAACCCCGGAGAAATCATCGATGAAACCTCGATATTGTCTATTCCCATGACACTCACATCTTCAGGAATTTTTAATCCGATTTGATTTAACTGATTGTACACTCCCAATGCTGTCATATCATTACAGGTAAAAATAGCAGTAGGGGGATCTTTAAGCTTCATCAACCGATCCGTTAAGTACCTTCCATTTTCAAACTCGTAACTATTCTCGATAGATTCATATTCCACTGTTGAAATAAGAATATAATCCTCTGGTAAATCAATTTGATACTGTAACATTGCCTTCCTAAACCCATCAAAGACACTCTTCCGACTGAATCGATCGAGTGGAGCCGAAACGAATGCGATTTTTCTATGTCCTTTTTTCAATAAATACTCAGCAGCCATGAAACCTGCTCTTTCATAGTCAAATAGGATTTGCTGACAATCAAAGTTTTCCATTTTTTGATCCAAAGCTACGAAAGCAACGCCCCTTTCTTGTATTTCAGAAAACATAGAATAGTCATCGGAAATGGAAGATACAATGATTCCTTTCACTTGATTTTCATATAATGCCTGTAAATATCCTTTTTCAACATCAGCGCTTCTTCCGGAATTACACAAAAAGACCTGCTTCCCTGCCTGTCTGGCGGCTTCCTCAATTCCTAACAACAGTTTTGGATAAAATGGATTACTAATTGAAGGAAGGATGACCCCGATGTTCGTATTCATTTTTTTCTTTAGTTGACGCCCAAGCATGTTCGGGATATACCCAAGTTTATCAGCAACCTCTTCAACTCGTTTTCGTAATACAGGACTAACCCCATACTCACTATAGCTTAAGACTCTCGATACAGTTGCAGGAGATACTTTTGCCTTTCTTGCAATATCGTATATCGTTATATTTTTTTTGATTTCACTCATCTTCGTTCTCCCCGTTACATTCCATATGAAGAAGGGTACATCCCGTCCAATCATGTCACACGGAATGTACCACAGCCCAATTTGATTGGTACTTACTTCACATTTTTGTCAATATCATCTATCATACCTTCGACTTCATCAATAAAGGCATCAAGTTCCATCTTACCTGTTAGGTATTCTTGAAGAAGCTTCGGTACTTCATTAATTAACACTGGATATTCTTTATAAAATGGTGCAGAGACTGATTTCTCAATAATAGCTAACAAATTGTCCTTCCATTCTGCATCAATTTTTTCAAAATGCTCCTTGATAACAGGAAGTTTCCCCCATTCAGTTCCAGCTGCAATTTGTGTCTCACCTTCCATTAATGCTTCTTGAATAAATTGAACGGCTAAATCTTGACTCTTCGAAGCCCTCGGTACAATAATTCCAGCTGTGAACGCATAGGAACCATTTTCCTCTGAACCTGGAATTGGAATCACAGTTGTATTTCCTTTTCCTACAGTCGGTTCAGCTTCAGGAGCATGTGAGCCACTTTGTAGGAGCATTGCAACCTGGTCAGCCTTATAATTGTTTCTCCCAGCATCTTTGTTTGTAAATGTATCGATGGAAAAGACCCCTTCGTCAGCACCTTTTTTCCAAACCTTTAGCATTTCTCTAACCTCAGGTGTATCAAATGTTAAAACACCCTTATCGTCATAAAAGCTTCCTTGCATTGCTTGTGCTACAGAAATTAATGTAGACTGTGCATTTGGCCCCCACTGAATCGTCATTCCCTGTTGTGTTACCTTTCCACCTTCAACCTTTGTCATTTTCTTTGCATATTCATAGAGTTCATTCCAATCCTTTGGTTGAATTACGTTTCCATTGCCATCTAAAAGCCCAGCCTCGTCAAACATTTTTTTATTCACATTGATGGCATAGGCCTCTAAGCTAATAGGAATTGCAAACTGGAAACCATCAACCTCACCAAAGCTTAAGGAATTCCCAACAAAGTTTTCTTTTGCAGTTGGACCTTGAAAAAAATCCGTTTCATTGAAATCAATTAGCAAATCTTTTGCAAGGAATTGAACAGCTGTTGCAGTTCCGTCTACCATTGCAATGTCAACATCTGTTTTTCCTTGCGACCATTGTAAGGCAAATGTAGAAAGAACCGTTCTGTCTGCATATGGAGAAATTTGAACATCGATATCCGGATGTTTTTCCTTAAATTTTTTAACTGCTACGTCTAATTTAAGTTTTTCCACCATCCAAGCATCTGCACCAATCTTTAAGGATTTCGAGCCACCTTCGTTTCCTTCACCTGCTGGTTTTTGTGATGTATTATCCGAAGAACAAGCCATCTGAATCAACAAAACAATTGAAATCACAATCAAACCTACTAGCCTTGCAAACTTTTTCATTTACTTCCCCCCAAAAATTTTTTAATTGAATTCCTGCCAATTAAATACTGTTCCTCCTTTCTACCCTTTAATGGACCCTTGAGAAATACCTTCTACCATCTGCTTTTGGAAAATAACAAATATTAGAATAGGCGGTAGCATCGATAGGACGATAACTGCTGCCAGAGTTCCAAACGCCCACACTTCTCCTTTAAAAAGAGTTAAACCCACTGTTAAGGGCATGGATGCCTGATCAGTAGCTAATGTTTTTGCTAATGTATACTCGCCCCAAATATTATAAAATGCATGGATAATGATGATGATTAATCCATTCTTTGCCATTGGCAGCATAACTCTCCACCATGTCTGAAAAACCCCACATCCGTCAATAGCAGCTGATTCCTCAATTTCTTTCGGGATACTTAAAAATGTCGCCCGCATTATAAAAATCGCGAATGGTAATCCCACGGCTACGTTTGGTAAAATCAAACCTAGATTCGTATTTAAAATACCTAAACGATTTTCCATGAGATACATCGGTATTAAAAATATGGCCAGTGGAAGAGTAATGGTCATAAGTAAAGCAATAAGCAATACATCTTGCCCCTTAAACGGCAACCTAGCAAAAGCATATCCTGCCAATGATCCTAATATTGTTATCAAAACAACACCAACAACTGTAATGATTGCACTGTTTACAAAATAATTTGAAAACCCCTGTGTAAATATCTTTAAATAGTTATCAAAGATAATTTGATTGGGGAGAAAGCTTTGTGGCACTTGAAAAATTTCTTGTTCTGATTTAAATGAGTTTAATAGTGTATAAATGAATGGAGTTATAAAAAAAGCTGCTGCTACAAATAAAATAAAGTACTTTATACCACTACTTAATTGAGAAAGCCTCATTGTGTTCCCCCTTTCATTACACCTGATCCTTTGTTCGATTGATATAAAAATTAAGCAATGAGAAGATTAATGCTAAAGCTCCAAGTATGTAAGCCATTGCTGAGGCAAAACCCATATCAAAATACGTAAAGGCCGTATAATAAATTTCCTGGTACAGTACAAGTGTAGAGGTTCCAGGTCCCCCATCTGTCATTACCATTGGTTCTACGAATACCTTTAAACCATGTAATACTGCCCAAATTCCAGTTAAAATATAGGTTTCTTTTAAGTTTGGTAGAATAATATAGAAAATTCTTTTAAACCTGCTAGCTCCATCAACTTCTGCTGCTTCAAGAATATCCTTTGGAATTGACTGTAATCCTCCTAAAAATAGGATAGTTTCAAATCCAATTGTGGCCCAAAGACTAACTCCTATAATACTTGCCATTGCTGTATCGCCATGATTCAACCAAGCATATGTCAGAAATGGCATATTCAAAACATCACCTAATACATGGTTTAGAAGACCATAATTTTCTTGTAGTATCCATAAGAATACAAGAGCCGACAAGGAAACAGGTACTACTATTGGTAGAAAAATAATCGTACTTAAAAAATTGTTAAATCTCTTTGTATGAAAAATGAGTAGAGCTAGCGTTAATGAAATAACCATTACCAGAACAAAATAGGAAGTTCCAAAAACAAAAGTATTTTTTAAGGAAACAATAAAATTTTTATCCTTAAGTGCTTCAATATAATTTTCTAGCCCAATGAACACAGGCTTTGCATCATACACGAAATTGTAATCATGTAGACTCATATAAAACGAATAAACCAGTGGATAAACCATAAAAGAAAAGATAAATATAAATGCTGGAAGAATAAAAAGAATGCCATATATTCTTTTCTTCTGTTGCAATGATCTTTTCTTCTTAGGTTTAATAATCTTATTTTCGAGCATCGGTTGGCTTTCCATAGCCCCTAAGCCTCCTAATATTGAAATCGATTTCTATAACAAAAGGTCTTTTATTAACTTTTTATATCTTCCTTGTTTAACTGGGATGCAGACTGTTCATCCAAAAATAGAGTAATATCTGGGTGAGTTTTGAGAATCGTAGCAGGAATGATGTTGGTGACATCTTTTTCAAAAACATCTTTTATTGCTTTTGCTTTGACTTTATGAGGTACACAGGAGATGATAACTTTACTGCTCATAATCTGATGGACTGACATGGAAATGGCTTGGTTCGGAACCTTGTCAATAGATTCAAACCATCCTTCTCTAACTTGTTGTTGTTTACAATTTTCGTCTAAATTAACAACTATGTAGGGATCCTTTGTATCAAAATCGGCAGGAGGATCATTAAAAGCGACGTGTGCATTTTCTCCGATTCCAATTAATCCAAGATCAATTGGCTCTCTACTTATTTCTTCTGATAATTCTCTTACAGTTTCTTGAATGTTTCCTTCTCCATTGACAAAATGAGCTTTCTTTAATGAAACTAAATTAACAAACCTTTCTTTTAAATATTTTCTAAAACTAGCATTATGTGACTCTGGAAGATTGACGTATTCGTCTAAATGAAACATTTCTACTTTTCTCCAATCAACATCCATATCAACCAGATATTTAATTGTTTCAAATTGAGATGCTCCGGTTGATAGCGCAATTCTTGCATTACCCTTTTCTTCAATCGCTTTGTTTAATACTTCAGCAGCTAAAGCAGCTGCCTCTTTTCCAAGTCTCTCTGATGTTTCAAAGATTTTAACATTCATTCTATATCCTCCATTCTTTTAGAAATCGATTTCTATAATATTTAAAATAGTAAGAATATTAGTTAAATAATAACACGGTGGTCTTTTAATGGCAACGCTTTCATTAATGTTTTTTCATAAATCTCTTTCTGACTTTCTTCCTAGTTTTTTTAAAAATACGTTGATTTTGCAGAAGATATGCTTAATTTCTGAAATTTATTTTCAAGAAGTTTCTAGAAACATTTTGTACACAGGACAGGTTTCCTGTCCAATCCCACAATCGCTTAACACAAAATAGGCACAACGAATGGTATTAACAATTCATTGCACCTTTAATTGAAATAATAAATAATAATACTTGTTTAGTACAGGTTATCCTAAATTATTACTGGTGCTTTCAAGAATTCGGGAGGAGGGAGCTGACCCCTGACCCACTACATTGATATTAATGGACTCACACTCAAGCATTCAGTTAACTCATAGCCCCCATCACTTGGCTGCTGTTTTATAGCATTCATTGCATCCAAATCATTGAAGTGCCACCATTCTGAAGCCAGTGGTGTAAGGCCTGCCTTTGTTAGATACTTTTGAAGTGTGATGGCTGATTCATTCATGGTATCTGCTAATTTAGCATTTTTCCATGCTGTTGGAGATGATGATGGTACGGGCTTGGTAAATGTAATAGACGCCAAACTTAGTTCGTGTATTGGAGTTGGCATTGTATATTCGGTGTAATCCGTGATATCGGCAACTAAAAATTCACCAATTGCAACCTCTTCTTTTGAATCAATTTTAGCCAAAGTTACATCAATCGCATATCCCATTTGATGGTTTGAAACATTTGTTGCGATAAACCAATTAGTGCTCCAAGGATTTGTGTTGATGCCTGCCATCACGTCGATATCCACATTTGCTAAGTTGGTCAATGCTTCTACGACTGCTTTCTGAGTGGAATATGGTCGGTATCCTTCATAGATGACCAATGTATTCCCATTAGCCAATGCTTCTTGCTGAGCATGAAATATTTTTTGAGACATGGAATACAAGACAGGAACAATAAATTCTTCTTTTCCAAGTCTCTCATTAAATGTTTTTCCCTCGTACAATGCTTGTCCTGATATTCCCGGTATCGATTTTCCGGACGAAACAAATTCGGAAGAATACGTGTTGCTATTATCATATACAATAGAAGGAATCACGTCGGGAAGGTTAATGAAACAATACGTATTATCTACCCAACCTTCTGAAAAAGCACTTTTTATGAACCACCAATTTCCTTCCTCTTCTACGATTGTGAAGGCTGTACCAGCTTCAAGTGTTTCAACTGTTTCAGAATCTTTATTTGGAGAAGTCTTTAGGTTCAAACCGATAGATGCATAACCTGTTGCCCCATTAACTGGCAATTCCAAATCTCCCTCGTATTTTACTGGAGTTGGGATTGGTTCTAACTCTTCTAGTGGATCCGATACCTGAACAGGCGCAAGTGTTTCTTCAACAATTGGTTCCTCTACAACGGTAGATGAACAAGCTGTCAGTACGAATACTAACGATATAAGTGCTATAATTACTTTCTTCATACTACCTCCACTAGGCAATAATAATGTATTTTAAAATGTATAAAAAGATTAAATGCAATGGATAAAAGACATAAAAGCCCCATTTTAATAGGTTTGATTTTCTCCCACGTCTACCTTTATACATAACCAACAATGGAATCGCCAAGAAAATCCCAATTTGATACGCATGGTGCCAGCCCAAATTAGTAATTTCAGGTATAATGTGCACAAAAATCCCTATAAAAACAAAGCTGAGGATTTGTTTATTAAATTGTCCTCGAAAAATGCCAAAAAACACGATCCATAAGACAGCCACGTAGTTCCAATCAGCTGGATACGCGAGCATACAACATACAAAAACAAGGGCTAGCTTCACATAAATCGAGAGTTTTTCGCTTTTTACAATGGTCAAAGCGATTAACCCCAATGCTAATCCCCACATGACACTTGTTGTTTTCCACCATGGTAATTTAAAGTATAATACATACGGAAAATGAGAGATAGCTGCAAAAATAACCAGTCTTTCGATATACTTGTTAATATTAGATGTGTAAAAATATCCCATTGCAATAAAATAACAAAAAATCGGTGCAACAACCCTTCCAGGAATTCGTGAAACAAACCCAGCTAACGTCTCCTGAGGGATAAAACCTGCAACAAGATGATCAAAAAACATGGCAATAAGTGCGATATACTTTAATGCATTCGAAGACAAATCCTTCTGAAAGGTTGAGGATTCTGTCAGGTCTCTTTGGTAAGTCGTGTATTGCATGGTATCCCTCGCTTTTGCGTAAGTTAATTTCAACCTAATTAACATTAGTATTCGTGCAAAACACATTTTTTATTTTTGTTTGTAGTGACACATGCAAAAAAGGCACAACGAGCTTTATTGCTCATTGTACCATCATTATACTGAAATAATATTAATTGATTTCCCCACACTATAACAGCTGATTTTCGCACCCATAAATCCAATCAATCAAACGTTTGATTGAAATTCAAGATTCATGTATTCATTGGGATTTATCGCCAAACAAACGACTGTTTGAATATTAATTTCTCTATTAATACAGGTTTTACCATAAGTAAAATTCACTATTTCAAGATACTAAATCAGGCCATTCCTCATAACGTTTTTGCAACGATACAATAAGGTCCGTATGGACATGCTCCCCACCAAATTCCTTCATAAATTCAGAAATAGAAGGTGATGATAATTTCTTTAGTTGGTTATCTGCATCATAAAATTGAATTTCAAAATACCCATCTAAGAATGCCAAATAAGAATCTAGGTCTATCCCAGCCTTTTCTAAATAGCGGCTATCAAATTCAACGATCCCTAGGATATCACGGGAATTATTAAGGAGATTTCTCATTCCTTTCAGAACCATAAATTCGTAGCCTTCCACGTCAATTTTAAACAGAAGCCGTTGGTTGCTTACCATTTTTTGATTAAAAAGAGAATCAACGGTAATCGCAGGCACTTCCGTTTTTTCAATGCTGTTTTTTTCTGAGATTTGCACGCCTGAAGAGGTGCCAGACCAGTGCGTATCAATAAAAAAGGATTGATCAGGCTTTTCTTGCTCTCCCGCAAAAGCATGAATAATATTGATTTGATTACCGTTAACATGCTGTTGCCGCGAACGCTCGATGTAATCCATTAAATATTTATTTGCTTCAATTCCAACAATTGTCGTATCTCTTTCATACGTTGTAGAGAAAATACATTCTCCATAATTCACTCCTATATCCAGAACCAGTGATGGCTTGTATGACTCCACTGCTTTTCCCCAGAATTCAGTAACACGCGATTGCGTAATCCCATCACTGATTAAAAGCGCCCTTCCTCGATTTTCGGCATTATTAATGTAAATGACATTCCTAGACGGAAGGGTAATTTTATTCGGAATTTTAGTTAATTTTAATGTCTTATACTTTAGAAAAATACCAACATCTAAAATTACCTTTGAAAAAAGCGGATAATTCTCCCATAGTTTAACAAATATAGGCTTGTTCAAAACTCCCTTAGGAATGGCCATAACGATAATCTCCCCTTTTGAGTGAAGGTAAAAACTGGTTACCTTCCATTATAAGCGGAGATTATTAAGGGCTTGTAAATATTTAGTGAAAATTAAGAAATAACATGTGACATCTTTCGACTGTAAAGATTAAAAAAAGTTTTTCAAAAACAGTGCCCCTTTTTCTCTTTTCCTATCTATAACAATGGTAAAAGGGGGTTCAAGTTATGTTAAGAATTAACATTGGTTCAGATAAGGATATTCAAGAGTATTCACTGTTCCATGATTACGAGGAATATAAGGTCAATATGGAGATTTGGCTCATTGATTATCAAAAGAAGTTCACACGCGGAGAATTGTTCGGTTTGAATCAATTAATTCACTTATCATCAAAAGTTCCAGGGGTTTGCCATGGAGCCATGAGATCAATCGTATGTTGCACCGACTTAGGCTTGAATGAACATGCCATATCCCGTTCGACGTTTAAGCGGATGGTTTGGAAATGTAAGGAGTTTAATATGTTAACTGCCTATGAAACGGAAAATAATTATGGAGCTCAAAGTGGTAATCTATATGTGTTTCATCCATTTCCTGCTTTCTAAATAAGGTTTGAGCCTGTACAAAATATCATATTTACAAAATTCATTTAAAAAATGGAGTGACATAATGATGAGCTGGATTCAAGATGCTGGACATGGTGGTAGCAATCCGGGTGCGGTGGCGGTAAAAGAACTGTAAAGAAGACTAAACAAAGGGAATTTGGGATAGAGATGGGTTGTGGGTCACAGGGACAGGTTCCTTGACCCACCATATTTTTACTAGGACACGGTACCTGACCCTCTTTTCCCATACAAAAAAACCAATTGCTAGTGTTATTGACTAACAATTGGGTCTGTGTAATTGGGATGAGGTCTCCTGCACCTTCCTCTGTCCCTAAGTTACGATTAGTGTTCCCGTCATATTGTCGTGGCCCGGGCCACAAGGGATGCTGCAGTAGTATTGGAATTCTCCGGCTTTTGTGACTACGAATTCAAAGGTTTCGCCTTCTTTAAGGTTCATGCCGAATTCATCGAGGGCGATACCGTGCAGTCCGGAATCATTACTCATCGTGAAGCGAATGGTATCCCCTACTTTTGCTTGAATTTCTTGAGGATCAAATTCGAAATTTTTTGCAGTCAGATTGATTTCGATGACATTCCCATTTGCTTCAGTGGTAGCAGGTTCTGATGTATTTGTATTAGGTTCTTCCTTTTCTTCTGATTCGTGAGCAGCATGTGGGTCTTCTGCTTCTTCACTTTCTCCTGATTCAGCTTGATTTTGCTCACCACCTAAAGCAAATACAAACACTTGAGGATCACTGCCCGCTGATGTAATCATGATGTATTGTTTACCATCTACTACGAAAATAGACGGTGCAGCAGATATCGTTTTACCCGTGGTTTGATATGTCCACAGAATCTCACCTGTTTCCGTATCTAAGGCATTTACTTTACCATCTAATTCACCGTAAAAAGTTATGCCTGTTGCTGTACTTGTTAAACCTCCACGCTGAGCATCTGGGGTTTCGATTTGCCATACTTGTTTTCCTGTGTTTAAGTCAAAAGCAGTAATAGTACCGTATGCGTCTTCATCGGCAGGAGGTGCGTAGGATGTACCAAAGGCTTGAGCCCCACCTCTTCCACCACCTGTATTTTGACCCGCTTCTTCTTCATTTTTTGCGGTTTTAATGATAGCACCTTGTTCAATAGAAGGAATTAAATCAAAATTCAATACCGGATCATACGTATTCGGCGCGTAGTTTTGGCCACCTAAAATTCCTGGATAAACCAATGTACCTTCTGGTGTTGGTGCAGGATGGTCAATTTTAGCAAATGGGACATTCTTGTAAATGGGTTCCCCTGATTTTGCATCATATACGAACCATTCCCCACCTTTTGTACCAACAGCAACAACACGGCGTTTTTCACCATTAATAGTTGCCGTATAAACGGTTGGGCTATCGGCTGTATCATAGTCCCAAAGATCGTGGGAGATTTGTTGCTGCGCCCATTTTAATTTGCCAGTATCCGCGTCGACTGCAAGTACGGAGTTTGTATGCGGGTTTGCACCAGGGCGACTTTCGCCATAGAAATCAGGCGCTGGATTTCCCGCAGAGAAGTATAGTGTACCTGTTTCCTCGTCAACGCTTGGCAGCATCCAAACCGCACCACCCCCACCAAATAAACCGTCAGCTAACCAATCCTCACCTTTTGGTGGCACAGTCCAGAATGGTTCATCCCACGCTGGTGTTAAATCACTCGCATTGAATGCCATTTCAAAACCACGAACACCGTTATCACCACCTGATGAGCCTACAAAAATTTTCCCATCAAAGTAAGTTGGAGCTGTTGTTTCATAATATCCATTTTCAGGTGTTAGATCAGGGAAGTATTCACTGATTTTTACATATTTAACGGTTTCTCCAGTATTTTGGTCAATGGATACTAACCCAACATTATTGGTGATCATAAAAACCTTACCATCTGCAACAGCCACACCACGGTTCGTGTTGATCATCCCTGTGCGTTTCGCATTTTCAATAATTTCTTGAGGTGGAATCCATTCCCAAATGACATCACCCGTTATTGCATCAAAGGCATAAACAAAGTTCATGCTTGTTGAAACATAAGCAACTCCCTCAATAACAACCGGATAGTTTTGGTTACCATTCGGAATATCTGGATTGATTTCTTTAAACTTTTTACTCCAAACAAGACCTACTTCCTTCACGTTCTCTTTCGTAATTTCGTCATAAGGAACATGTCGCGTTAGCCCTAGGTCGTAACCAAATGATGGGTAATCACCATTTACCTCTTTTTCCTCCACTTTTTCCTCTATTTTTGGAGGTTCCTTCTCTTTTTCAGGCTCTTTTTCTTCAGGCTGTGACTGACATGCAGCTAACAGTAGCATGATAGAAGCTATGATAGCAGTACCAAATCTTAATTTTCTCCCCAATCCAAACCCCTCCTATTATTAAAAATGTGTAACAATTTCTTTACAAAAATATGTATATTAGATGACTTCAAAAATTATTCGGAATTTAATTTTTCCAAAATAGTTCTTTTTGTTTCACAATTGTGTATAGATGTAGGGATATAGGCGTTTTGTAGGGATAGATAGTTCTTTTGGCATAGCATTTTGTTATGTACAGATTATGTAATTAGGAGGTATTAACATGAAAAGAGGATCAAATTTCCTGCATTTACTTTTTGTCACCACCTTGGCTTTAGGTCTTTCAGCTTGTATGAATGCTGGTGAAAAAAAAGCTGATCAAGAGCTAGAGGCAAGTCAGAGCCAGATCCAGTCCCAAATTTCAGATGCTTCTTTAGAATTAGAACATTATAAGTTCCCATATGAAAGCTGGAAAGTGGATAACTCTCATCAAAAACTAACGAAGGGACAGCTTTTAGTAGATGACAAGCCTGTCGTGGGTGCTGTGATTCAAGTGTCAAATAAAAGAAAAACGACTACAGATACAAATGGAGAATTCTCGATTTTACTAGATACAAACATGATTGGAAGAGATATCGTTCATGTTGCTTCACTTGATGAGGCAACTATTGATGATAAGGCTTTAACTGAAGAACTTAAAAAGGAATTACTCTCATTAGAGCAGGAATTGATGGTGTATTTCCCAATTGAAATCGATAAAGTTGAGGAAAACAAAGAAGATAACAGTTTAGTAGATGTATTTGCTCATGCGGTTTTAAAAGAAAATGAAGAGTTTCCAAAGTTCGGAGTAGAGAAATTCCCTATTAAAGGAACTATTAAAGACGCAAATGGAAATCCTGTTGAAGGAGCTACGGTTAACATTCGACGAGACGGGGTGGAGGGATTTTCAATGTCTGACCCTAGTAACGAAAATGGAGAATATGCCATGTACTACATACCCGAAGATGATGAGAACCACTATTTAAATGTGTATGTACCTAGTGAAAATATCACGTATACCTTACCTGAAGGAAAAGCATTTCTTTTCCCTGATGATTTTGGAATAAAGCTTGATATTGTATTACCTGAAGCAGGAACCATTATTAAGGATGAACCACCTACTCTTGTTGCAACAGATGCAAAAGGTGCACTATATAAAGGAGTATTAATTGGTTTGAACACTCCCGATAACGTAACCTATTCCATTACAGTTCCACAAAGAGATGGTTCCTATGTCGTAACATTACCTAAAAACGCTTGGGATGGTAATCCAAGCTTTTATCAAATAAATTATAGGGGTTTTTCAGAACATGAAATTAACCTTGGAGACACTTTACCATCAGACTTTATCCCACTTCCAGAAATAAACGAACCTAATCAAATAAGCGCTACACAGTAGTGGGACACGGGGACAGGTCCCTTGTCCCACCATATTTTTCCTAGGACGAGGGGCCTGTCCCTCTATTCTATTATTGAATAGCCCTCTAAATATAAGTTTGTAACTGTTTCTAGATATTGTCCAGCAAGTTTGAGTGACTGGTTATCACCATTTTTAAGGCCTTTTATGATTTGCTCATTAGCAGCCCTTTGTTGAGTAATCATCTGATTGGTAATCGTATATAAATTTTTATCATTTTCATTTACTGGGTTTGAATTTTGCTCATAAACATCCAATAATTCATTAAACTCGGTAGTCCATACTATTAAATCATCTATTAGGTCTGAACTATAGTATCCCTCATAGATTAATTCAAAGTTGCTTCCAATAAGGTCCAAGCTATTTTTGTACGCAGTGTAGTACTTTCTGTTATATTCTAAAAACTCTTGGGAAAGTGCTGTTTCATTCATCTTTTCTGATGTTTCACTGTTATCATCTGGTTCTCTTCCTGAAGTTGGGTCAACATACTTTCCATCTTTTGAAGTTGGATCATAGATAATATTTTGTTCATCCCAATCTTTATCTAAATCATCTTTGTGCAAGTAGAAAGTCAATCCAGGAAGATTATAGTTTGAATGGTATACGTGTTTAGATGTATTTAGTATGATATTGCCGAATTCACATGTAATTTCTTCCCCACAAAAAAATTCACCCTCACCATTAATACCTTGTGGAGTTCCACTGTTCTTCTCAACAACTTTTGCTATCTTCTCTATAAATTCATTTTGTTCTTTTGGTGCCAAACTATCATAACTATCGTCAAGGGTAGCTATAATATCATAGTAGTAATAAGCATAATTATCTTCCTCAGGGTCGTAACTATCTGTTTGTTCATACGTTATAGACTCAAGATATTTGTTCAACCCTTCATCATTTAAAGCTTCAGATACTATTTTATCCAAATTTGCCGTTGTTAATTGATATCCACAACCACTTAAGACTGAAGCAGTGATAACAATTAATAAACCCAATATATACTTTCTCAATTTAGTTCCCCCTTGTTGTCTACTTTTTCTATAAAGGAATGTAGTTTATCTATGATATTAATTATACCAAAAAAGTAATATTCTTTATGTGATATCTAATAGTATGTACCTATAGAATACTAACACCAACCTTTGTGTTTATTGCAAAATAAAAATGCAGAACTTTGCAAGAAAAATATGCAAAGCTCCGCACCCTTTCATTAAAAAAACTTGCAGCCCACGATGCAGCAATGGCACAACAAATCCAAATTGGCGGTAAACTTTGTAACCAAAGTGTTGATCTTGTACCGCTACTAGTCTTCTTGGCTAGCGATGGTTCACACTTCATTAGCGGACAATCATTCCCTGTTGATGATGGCTGGCTGCACATGCGTTAATTTAAATATTTTGTAATGAGCATCTACTTTTTTTAAGGAGATGCTCTTTTTATATTTTAATTACTTTTCCTACAACCCTATTAATAGGTTAGGAGTACATTTCGTGCTTTAAACCCCCATAAAATTAGGACATCGATCTCTTTTCGGTGGATGCCCTTATTTCTCTCATTCCTAGAACGAGGGACCTGTCCCTTTGTCCCATTCTACAATTATATTTATGTAATAGTGAATTTTTTTAAGTAATACTTTATAATTAAGGTATAAAGTTAAAGGAGTTTAATATGGATAATGGTGTAGGTAAGAAAATTCGTGAGTTACGTATTCAAAAGGGATATACACTTAAGGATGTTGCTGAGAAGACTGATCTTACTAGTAGTTTTCTTTCCCAACTAGAACGGTCAAAAACGTCTGTGACATTACAGTCTTTATCAAAAATTTCCAAGGCATTGGGTGTACCACAAAGTTATTTTTTCACTCAGCTACATGAGAAAGATGAATCGAAACAAATTATTCGGCACAAAAAGCATCAAGATGTAGAAATACATGGTGCAAATTTCATTTATCAATCATTAGCAGGGGATTTACCTAACCAGCATTTCGAACCGATGCTTGTGATCTTGTTGCCGGATGAAAAGAAAAATCATAAACCCTCTACCCATAATGGACAAGAATTTATTTATGTTTTAGAAGGTTCACTAACAGTGATGATCGAAGAAGCGATAACACGTTTGGAAGCTGGGGATAGTTTTCATATTGACTCAACCACCCCACACACTTGGTACAATACAACTCCTACAATTGTAAAACTTCTCTATGTTTCTTCGAATATGTATTGAGACAAAAGTTAAAATCCCCTTCTTTATAAAAAGATAGGGGATTTTAACTGATTATAGAACAACTTCATCCATGGTTCCGGAGGAAATTCCTTCGCTTATTAACCTCTTCTTTTCTGACTCTTCAATATATACGGCACATGCGATATCTCCTGTAACATTGCAAGATGTGGTGAACATATTCATAAATCGGTCAACTCCAGCAATAATTGCAATTGCTTCAAGTGGTAAATTAACAGTTGTTAAAGCAACAGTAAGCATGATGATTCCAGCTCCAGGGACTCCGGCTGTTCCGAGAGAACCAATTGTCGAAATAAGAGCAATCAATAGGATTTGTTGTAGACCTAACTCGATACCAAACATTTGTGCAGTAAAAATGGCACATACTGAAATATAAATTGCCTGGCCGTCCATACTAACTGTCGCTCCTAATGGTAAAACAAAGCTAGCTACGCGATTCGAGATACCTAAATTCTCCTGTGAACGTTTCATCGTTAAAGGTAAAGTACCATTACTACTTTGTGTTCCGAATGCCATCAAAGTTGCTGGCATAACCCCTCTAAAAAACTCCATCGGACTCATTTTTCCTAATGTTTTTACCGCAATACTATAGACAATAAAATATTGAATAAGACAACCGAGTGCGACAGTGAATAAAAGCTTAAATAACGGAATCATCACATCTATTCCATGTGATCCAATAATTGGAGCTAAAAGACCGAACACCCCAATTGGAACCGTTTTCATAATTATGGAAGTTATTTTCATCATTATTTCTGCAAGTCCATCAAAAAAGTTATAAACAGGTTCGGCTTTTTTTCCTACGATTGTAATACCTATACCTAATAATACTGCAAGGAAAATAATTTGAAGCATATTATTTTCTGCCATAGCTGTTATAGAATTTTGTGGAACAATATTAATTAACACTTCGAGAAAGTTCATTGAACCCGGATTCTCCGGAACAGTTCCAGTCGGTTCAATCGTACCTACTCCTTTACCTGGATTGAACCCAAAAGCAAGAAGTATTCCAATCACAACAGCAATTCCTGTTGTGATAAGGTAGTACGCTATCGTTTTAAAGCCCATACGACCTAGTTGGCTAATGCTCCCTGTACTGGCCATTCCAACAATAAGTGTGCTTAAAACAAGAGGTGCAATGATAAACATAATTAGGCGTATAAATAATGTACCCAATGGCTTGACGATTTCAGCTTGAGGTCCAAATATAACCCCTACAATTAACGCAAGAATAAAGGCAATAAAAATTTGGTTAACAAGTCCAATCCTTTTTAAAAAACCCATATAATTTCCCCCTTTAAATGAATAATTGGTTATCTACAAACCACTCTTATTACTTTGTTAGATCCTCCAATGATACAGGTCTTACTGGAAACTTGGCATTTTGCAACACAATGGGTTGATCACTTTCTTGCTGTTTATTTTGCAAGATACATCGTAAACTACTTTGACATACTCTCCCTTGACACATTCCCATACCTGATCGTGTCCTAATTTTCAGACCAGGAATGGAGGCAGCTCCTTCCTCTATTGCACGTTCAATTTCAGACAAATAGACTCCTTCACAACGACAAACTATAAAATCCTTCGTCATGAAACCACCTCTTCCTTTTGTTGAAAATTGATCCATGCTTGCTCCATTTTCTTCCTTCCTTCTTCAATTTCTGGAATAAATTTAATAGGAGATAGATTACGTGCTTGTAAGATTTGATTTGTCCCTTCAGCCTTCGATTGTTTAGACGGTTTATTGAGATAAGCTAGTATTGACATACCTGCCATTTTACCTTGTGTCATTGCTACTTTCGCACCTTCAATACCTGTAATATTTCCTGCAACAAATAAACCAGGAACCGGTGTCGACATGTCTATATCGTGTAATGGAACTAGGCCACCAAGTTCTTTAATATCGATGAGTGGACAGCCTACTGCTTGTAAAAGATCAATAAGTGGATATAATCCAGCCGAGAGACAGACTGCGTCTACAGCAAGGTCCATTGTCTTTCCACTCGGATTTCCATTTACGTCTACATGTTGTAAGGTCACAGATTCGACCTCGTTCTCACCATTTATACTGGCAAGTGATTTCCTCAAGTAGATTGGGATTCCCTCTATTTTTAAGACATCCATTCTAAGTGCATGTGTTGCCATTTTGCTAAACCTTCCAGAAACGAATTGGCCAAGCTTTTGTAGCATCGGATTTGGAGCTAAATGGGCAACCGCTGTTAATCGTTTCACGTTTTCAATCGGAGAGGATAGTGTTTCATCAATAACTGGGGATTGAGGAGGAAGTGCGACACCCACCACATCAATTCCAGCTTTACGCATTTCTAAGACTACAGATAAAGAAAGAGGATCTGTGCCAATGACAAAGACACGTTGTCCAATTGCAATTTGATGCACATTTGTAAAGGTTTGTGCTGCACCTATACTGTAAACGCCAGGTAATGTCCATCCAGAACAAGGAAGTGCATGTTCTGCTGCGCCTGTTGCAACAAGGAGTGCGTGAGAATGAATACTTGTGACATCTCCGCCGCTTACTTTGATCTCCCAATTTCCTTCAATTGACCATACTGTAACCCCGCAGAAAATCTTGACACCTAAGCTCAGCGCCTCTTCTATGATTTGTTGAGCAATTCTTTGTCCATCCCATAGCTTATCTGGCCCCTTAAGAGTTGGGTCCTCATAATGTTGACCTAACAATCGACCTCCTGGACGATAATACTCATCTAAAACAACAACACTTGCACCTGATTTGGCGATTTCTACAGCCGCACACAACCCAGCTGGTCCTGCTCCAATAATGACAACATCTGCATTCACCGTAGAATCTCTCCTTTCTCAGGTTCCAAATTTGTTTGAATCTCCATATTTGCTTGTAATGGTGTAAGACAGGTACGAACATTGTTCACACCATTCACCTCTGCCCTACACTCATAGCAATGACCAATTCCGCAGTATAGACCGCGCGCTTCACCTGTGGTGGTACAGCGACGAACACTTTTGATTCCATTTGCCATTAACGCCGCTACAATGGGTTCCCCCGCTTTCCCTTGGAGGGTAAGATGATTAAAAGTAAAGGAAACAGTTGGAATCTCATTCTTTGCTTTAATTCGTCTAACCATGTGCTACGACTCCTTTAAACCTTTCTAGTGAGAAGGAAGCTACATCTATACTTGGCGGTACATTCGTGAACAATTCAGACATGATTTTACCTGATATTGGAGCAAGTGCGATTCCGTCCCCTTCATGTCCCGCACAAATATAAAGACCAGGATATTCTGGCACATCACTCATAATCGGGAGGCTATCCGGTGTATATGGACGTAAGCCTGCAAATGTTCGAATAATCCGTACATCCTTTAGTAATGGGAAGACTTTTACTGCTGCAGCTCCAATCATTCGTATAACCTCTGGGGTGGTTGAAACATCAAATCCCACGAACTCACGTGAACCACCAATTAGGACATTCCCGCTCAGTGTCTGACCCATGACGAGTCCTACTCCATAAGGATTCGAATCCTGTCCCCCAGATCCACTTTTCGCTGCAATATAGGCTCCACTCAATATATTGGATTTAAAAAGTGGCGGTAGTTTTTCCGTCACTAAAATTTGCCCTCTTCTTGGCACGATTGGCACATGAACCTCTAGAGAGTCCAGAATTTGTGGTGTCCAAATACCTGCTGCTACGATAACAGAATCCGCATAAAGTTTTTCGCTACCTAAATCGACACCGGCAACTCGGTTATTTTCCAAAAGTAAGCGTTGGACTTGCTTCCGGAGTAGTACATTCGCATGGAGCCGTTTTGCTGCACGTACAAAAGCGAGTGACGTTTTTAATGAGTTCACCTTGGCATCTTCATCGCTCCAAGTCGAACCGATAATATGAGGGGCAAGCCCTGATTGTCTTTTCATGATTTCTTCACGAGACACAATATCTACTTGCAAACCAACCTGCTTCTGTTTTTTCACGAGCTCCTCGAGCATTGTTTTGTGCTGCTCATTTTCCATCAATATCATGCCGCCACCCTGACGATATTCAATGGATTCTCCTAATTCTTTTTCTAAGTTTTTATAAAGAGCATTGCTTTGAATGGCAAGCTCAAGCAATGGACCAGGTTTCTTTGTTTGAAGGAGCACAGCTTGATCACAAGAACTAGATGTCCCTGCCGCAATGTCAGTCCCTTCAACTAGTGTTACGCGAATACCTTGTTTTGCTAGATAGTAAGTAATCGCTGCACCTATGATCCCACCACCAACAACAAGAACATCCTGTTTCATAGAAACTCTCCCTTCTTTGTAGCGCTGACGAATTACGCTAAACAATTATGTACATGATTCAGCATGGAAACAATATCAAACACTGGCAATCCAGTTGCTTCTTGAATCTCTTTTTTATAAGGTGTTAGATTCGTACATTCTAAGACAATTGCGCGGACATCATCATGGTTTGTCACAAGCAATTTAGCTCGATTGACAACTTCTTCACTCATCTTGTCTAGATCCATGACTTCCTCTCCATTGATGATTGTTTTTGTGAATTCATCCATATCATCCATTCCTTCGATGACCATCGGAATATCACGGACCCCAATTGCTTCAAAATGCTCTTCTGTCAAAGTGGCTTTACTTGCGGTTAGGACACCAATATTTCCTTTTTGACCGATAATTGAATAGACGAGTGGAATTTGCATCAAATTAGATGAATAGAATGGTATATTAACCTCAGCTTGAATTTCTTGTTGGAACAAGCTTAAGAATCCACAATTCGTCGTAAGCATCTTCACCCCATCCGCTTCAAGCTCTTTTGCCGCCTCGATAAAAAGTGGAATCAACGACTTATCTCCTTTTTTGACAACTCGATCCACAGAAGCAGTTTTTACAACCTTATATCGTACTGGATAAGACCAAGTTTGGGCATTTCCCATATCTCCAATTGGTCTAGGAAACTTTGTATCTAGCATTAAAATACCTAGGTTTTGTCCAAATGTTACATGGCCACCATAAGCTAACCTCATTATTGTAACCCCTTTCCATTTACACAATGTTCAGTTATTTCGCCAAGTAAAGCTTCCTAGAATAAAAGATTGATTCAACATTATTCTAGGAAGTACTCATTAATATGTGAGAACGACTCGATCTTTTGGATTTATTTTACTGTCTGTACGCCAGTTAGTAACTGGTGGGACGATATCGGTGATGCGTTCGATTGAAATATCCAAGAACACCGGAGATTGCTGTGCGACCGCCCATTCGAAAGCTTCCTCTAACTGTTCATTCGTTTCAACTTTACGTGATTTAACCCCAAAGCCTTCCGCAATTTTTGCTCCATCAATCTCAGTAAAGTCAACCGCAATGTACTGTTCATTGTAATAAAGTTGGTGTAGCTTTTTAATCCACCCATAACTATTATTTTGAAGGAGAATAAAAACTATCGGTAAGTTCTGTCTTACTGCTGTTTCAAGTTCCCCTACTGACATCGCAAAGCTTCCATCACCAAATAGTGTGAATACTTTAGAATTTGGCTGAGCAAAACTCGCACCAATGGAAGCCCCCAAGGCATAACCTAAGTTCCCATGTCCTCTATCAAAAACAATTTGTTTGCCAGCCTTTTTGATCTTAAAGTTGGCAGCCATATAAGGATTCTGTGTGCCTGCATCGACAACAAATAAAGAGTCTTTTGGTGCATTTTCATCTAACCAATGAATGATGCGTGCTGGATTGACGTGCTCTGTCTCTTCTGAAACCTCTGCTTCAATACGTTTAGTAGTGGCTTGACGGACTACTTGCACGGTTTCGCTCCATTCGATATTCGGAATACATAAATCGCCCTTTATTTCCTGAATTTTCTGGATGAATTGAGCGAGAAATGCTTGGATATCGCTTTGAATCGCCAAATCTGTTCGAATATTTAAGTCTAGGTTCTCTTCCGTAATATCTACCTGAACAACAGTTGGACCATGCTTAAATAAACTTTTTGCTACCGTCGTTACATTGTTTAACTTAGATCCTAAAATTAGAACAAAATCAGATTCCTTCAAAACGCTATTTGTCTCTTCAGTTCCCCCATTTACCCCAATTACCCCAATTGAGAGATGAGATTCTTCATTAACAGAGCCTTTCCCATTAATTGTAGTGACAACTGGAATTGAAAACCATTCTGAAAGCTTTGCAAGCTCTTGATATGCACTTGACAAATGAACCCCCCCGCCAGCCAAAATAACTGGACGCTTCGAAACAGAAAATAGTTTTACAGCTTCTTCTATATCCTCATTAATAGGTCCTGATTTAAACTTCTTCTGCATTAAAGGATGAAAATCCTCCTCTTGAAAATCAAAATCGTGTTCATGAATATCTTCTGGGACAGAAATGTGAACAGCCCCAGGACGTCCTGACATAGCAACTCGAAAAGCTTTGCGAATAATTTCAGGCACTTTAGATGAAAGAGTAATTCGAGTACTCCACTTTGTAATTGCACTCGTTAACTCAACTTGTTTTAACTCTGTCAATGCCCCGGTTCCTTCACTACTTAATGTAATATCAGAAGAAAATACAATGATTGGAACAGACGAAGCAGTTGCTTCACTAAGTCCTGGCACTGCGTAAAGTAGGCCTCCACCACTTGGCACATCTGCAACACCTGGTTTTCCTGTTATACGTGCGTACGTATCTGCCATATAAGTAGCATGACGCTCATCGCGACAAGAAACATATTTTATTTGATTTTTATATTTCTCAAATGCATTATGAAATGGCATACTTGTATCACCTGGAACCCCAAATACTACTTCCACTTCATTTTCAATAAGTAAACGTACAATAGCATCAGCTGTTCTCATCATCATCACCTTTTCTTTATTGTAATATTAAATCTTAATAAATATCTGACTTTTCAAAATAGATGTTTATTTGAATTTACATCATAACCGTTTAAACGTCAATAAAAAAATTAAATACCACTTAATTTTTTGGTGTCTAATTTAACTAACAGGACAGAGGGACAGGTTCTTTGTCCCACCGGATTTTCCCTGAGACGATGTACCTGCCCTTCGGCCCCACCAAGAAAGTGTGCTATTATAGTAGAAAGATACAGACGCTTGTTTGAAATTGACATTCGCAAAAATAACCCGATTAGTACAGATTGCTACTAATCGGGCTATTGGTGTTCTATATAATAAATTTGGTTCTATTTTCGTTCTGTTGAAAAAAAAACAGGGGAACGGTAGAACCGTCCCCTGTTACCCCTGCTATTCGACGATATAGATTTCAAGGACCTTAGTATTGCCTTTCGTGTTGACGAATACATCGTAACGTCCCACTCGGTAAATTCCCTCAGCATTGTTTTTAATGAGGATGGTCTCAGTCAATGTCCCGCTTCCGGTACCGTCTGCATAGACTTCATCGATAGTGATGGCCAATTCATTTTGATTTCCTCTCAACTTGTTGACTACAGCAGAAGCTACCGCCGTTTCAACAGTATCCACGACAACCACATCAGACCACTCACTGGCACCAGCAGCGTTCAATGCGCGGATTCTGAATTGATACATACCGCCGTTTTCCGCTTTAGCAAAAATGCCATTCAAGTTGGCGAATTGATCGATATCATGAGTGATAAAACTTTTCGCCCGTGTATTGTGAGCGATTTCTGCTAAGGTGACCCACCCGCCTTTATTTGTGTTCAACTGGAGTTCATAGTTTTCGGTCAACACGTCGTTGTTGGCCCAATCGATCGTGAAAGTACCTTCGTGAACAATAATCTTACCAGGGGCCGGAATATGAGCCGTACCAAATGCGGAACGGACTTCCTCATTGATCCGGACGTCAGTGATTTCAGGCGCAGCCGGAGCAGAAACAGGCGCGATATCGGACTGGGAACCAGAATTTGTTTGGATTTCTGTCCTCAAAGCAGTTGCAAAATCTGCTGTCCCCGTCGGCCATACGCCTTGACGGCTCGGACGGAACGCCCAATCCAATTGCGAAGCCGGGCTTGTGGTCATGTTCGGATTCTGAGTAGTCGAATCGGAAGCAACAACAATCCCAATGTCTTCTTTCACATTGAAATTCTTTGACGAGGCCGCATCTAAAACGTTTGGCTCTAGTTGTGAAGCATCCGCCCTTAGGGCATCCAAATCAGCTTGGGTCATGCCAGATTTCACATCGGATCCCAATCTGAAGCCTTCCATTGTTTCAGGGAAGTCCCCTTCAAAGACTGCCTCCCGCGCGACGATGTATCCAGGTGCGTCACCGAAGAAGTGGTTAAATCCGGCATTCGGAGAATTGTTTGGCAAGTCAATTCCAAACCCATTGTCTTGAGATCCGCGGGCATGACCTTGGCGGCTTCTTAAGAACGGGAAGTTGACATTGTCAAAAATATTCCCTTCCGCCCAAATGGTAGCGTTGTGTGCGGCTCCGATTCCGTAACCAGTATTTCTTTCCAATAAAGTATCATGGTAAGGATGCCCTTGGACATCTTCGAATAAGTTGTTGTAAACATGGACACGTCCATTACGTACCCGTGGGGTCCGTTCTTCTGTTCCTTGAAACCAGTTGTGATGGATCGTTCCATAGTGTTCGCTGATCGATCCCGCACCGCCGCCAATCAGCATGACTTTACTGCTGCCAGCGAAGTGGTTGTAAGCGACAGTGTAATTCCGTGCGTGGTTAACGATGTCCAACGCGCCATCACCTTTTGCCTGATCTGGGTCAGCGGCATTGGCCAAGTGCAGGTTTTGACCATAGCCGAAGGTGTTGTTATGTACCCAAATGTTTGAAGCTCTTTGGTTTGTGCCTCCACCATGAATCTCAACGGCATCACCGGTCCAATAATCGAAATTCATGTTCTGGATGACGACATTGTGGGCACCGCCTGTCCCAATCAAGGTCGGACCGTGAGAAAGAGTCGCATCCGGCCCAATCCCTTCGATGGTGACATTCCCGTTGCCTGCTCCAATCGAAGCGCCGCGTCCGGTAATGGTCCCGACAAAGCGGACAATCAGCGGCTGTTTTTGATTGGCAATCGATCCACGGCTGCTATCGTTAAACAAGCTGTTTGCATATTGCGTAGCGGTTTCAGGCGTGATGTAAACAATCTTCGCGGCCGGATTTACACGACCATCAGGTAAATAGCCGCCGATAGCGCCATCTAAAGCAAAATCATGGTTCCCTTCGTATGGATTTTCATTTGATGGAACAAACGCCGCACCATTACGCGGGAAGGCTTCTGTCTGCAAGTTCGAGAATCTATGTATAACTTTTCCATCAAATCTCACTTGAATCTCGTAAGCACCTTCCGGAAGCCCCGGGATATCGGCGCGCCATGTATTTCTTGCCGGGTCGACCACACGCACCAATGGCGCATTAGCCTCATCATTGACTAATGTCCAGTCTGTCAGGAAGTCGGGTATCGGGCTACCGTCACGCCAGTCGATAACGTTGTCCCCTTTCACATAAACTTCGTATTTGGCATTGATGTCACCCGTCCAGACGGCAAACGCAGTTTCGAACCAGATACCCGCTTCGTTGACCGCGATTTCACTTGATGTTTCCGAAGCGGACACATCTTGTGCCATCACAGGCGCAATCCCGAAAGGCGTAAAAAACATGGTCGCGGCTAAAGCGATGGTCATCACTTTTTTTACTTTTAAAAATTTCATTTTTTAGCTCCCCCTCTCCTTTCATTCGCCACAAAAATAAGTTTGAATAGTCTGATAATACCCAAACCTAATCATAGTATACCTGCGAAATACCAGTATTTCAATGAACCTCCTGATAATTTGTACTATTCGGTACTTTTGTCACTCAATGAGGGTATACCTATAGGACTTATCTTCCACCCTTCCGGAAATAAATGTAAAAAAATGAGAGAAGAGAAATCATCATTAATTGACTTCTCTTCTCCCTCTTTATTTTTCAAAAAGATCGTTCTATCTTTCCACCGTAATAATAGAGGTATGTTGTCCCTTCTTTAACTGATGCACTCTTAGGAATGCTTTTTTATTTGCAGTGAATTTAAATATTAAAGAGTTGCAAGTATTGTGGGGGCATTAACGGTCGTTTTAACATTGTAAATCTTTATCATAGAGGGGGCAGGCACCGAATCCCGGAAACACAAGAACCGTCCCAGTGTTCGAATAATCGTCAAAATTAAATGGAGATACCCGTAATTACAGATACCTCTAAAAGAAAATTAATATTATGTAAAACTTTTTCTTGGCGGAAGACTTGCATATTGGCAAAGGGCTTAGATTGGATAATTTCTTTGTCACAAAAGCAAAGATTAGCTAAAAAATAGTAACCATGTTCTCGGTGGAAAATAATAGGGGACATTGTACCTGTCCCCGTGTTTTCAAAGTTTGTTTTTAATTACAACCTGCGGTACGCTCAAATTCTTTCGAGGTTTTAGGTTGTCAATTATGATATCTGCTATATCATCTGCTTCCATCATATGATTCATTTCCTCTTCTTTATAGATACCATCCCAAAATTCCGTCTTCATTCCACCCATATAAGCTGCATAAATCTGCACAGAAGTATCTTGTAGCTCAACAAACAAACTTTCTGTAAAGCCCCGGACACCAAATTTGCTGGCACAGTATACGGACTCATTTACTTTTCCTTCTAGTCCAGCAGTAGATACAATATTTGCGATAATGCCTTTATTAATTGCCTTCATCTGTGGTAGCACTTCTTGTGAACAAAATATGGTTCCTTTTAAGTTTATATCAATCATGTCATGAACGGATTTCTCATCGAGTCGCTCAGCTAAATCGAATATCCCCAAGCCAGCATTATTAATCAATAAGTCTATTAACCCTACTTCCTTATATATAGCCTGAAAGACTTCTTCCACATCCCTCTTTACCGTAACATCAAGCTGGTAAATCGAATATTCATTTTGTAAAAAGCTAGCGGTACGCTCTAATTTTTCTTGGTTACGACCAATTAAACAAACATGTGCACCTTGATTAGAATATTTTTTTGCCAGTGAGGCCCCTAGTCCACTTCCAGCACCTGTAATCACAACTACTTTCTTTTCCATGCCTTCTCCCCCTATTGCATCTCTAACGAAATCTTTTCTAAAAGATTGTGTGTAAAAAATGATTCTTAAACCTCGATTCATCTACACCAATGCAGACATTCATGTTCGGTTCCTTTGTAGATCGAGATCGCAAGTCTGGAACGGTTCGACCATAGGAATAATGACCTTCAAGATCAACCTGGACGAACATCGGTTTTACTTCAACTAAACTTGGGTCTAGTGCAACAGCTACCGCTAATGGATCATGTAAATTGCAATAATGATTATATCCTTGGTATTTAACATAGCTGTCGATATATAAGTTTGTAATCTGGGATAAAAGCTTGCTCAAAGGGGAATCGATTTCTTCCCACTTTTTTACTTCTTGACGTGTCAACTTTGTTTTCATCGTAACATCCAGCCCCACTAACGTTATTGGTGCTCCTGACTTGAACACAATATCCGCCGCCTCGGGATCAGCATAAATATTAGCCTCTGCATGCATTTGGTTGTTTCCTTGTACAGTCACTGCACCTCCCATAATGACAACCTTTTTAATTAATGAAACAATTTCGGGTTCTTGGAGTATGACTAATGCAAGATTTGTAAGTGATCCCACACAAATCAAAGTCACTTCATGTGGATGCTTCTTAATCTGTTCAATGATAAATTCGGTTGCATGAATGGATAAGGGGGTTTGTGTTGGTTTTGTATAATCTACATTCGCTAATCCATTTTCCCCATGAAAATGGGTTGAATATTGTTTTATCATTGAATGAAAAATTGGTGCGCCCGCCCCTGCAGCTACAGGTATGTTTGCATCAAGAAGCTCCAGGACATGTAATGTATTTTCCGTTGCATTTTCAACTGAAACATTCCCAAAGCATGTTGTAATCCCCAATACATTCGTTTGAGGAGAACGTACAGCGTATACTAAAGCTAATGTATCATCAATTCCAGTATCGACATCCAGTATTATCTTTTCCATGCTGACACTCCCATCCTTATCGTTCATTTGATGCAATTGTATCAATATAGCGATTCAGAAATAATTGATCATTTACTTTCATACAGACAGAAGCGTTTGTTTTTGTTTGGGGTAACCTCAAATCTGCTAATGTTGCTCCCATTGACAATGTCCCTTTAGTTTCAATATAAATATAGTAATCTTCGGTTGCTACAATACTAGAGTCTTCCGCTACACCTACAGCAAGTGGGTCATGCATAAGGCGAAACTTCCCTTCATTTAAACGATTACTTGCTTCAAAGCTAAATTTAAATACATGATAAAAGAAGTCTTTAAGTGCTTGCTGTTTATCCGTCAGCTTCTCCATAAGTAAATCGAATTCGGCTTCTCCAAATTTGGTATTAGATGTGACGTCCAACCCAACCATTGTAATCGGAATACCCGATTCGAAGACACGATGAGCTGCTTCTGGATCACCATGTATATTTGCTTCAGCTACCTCAGTAATATTCCCAGGTACTTTTAAAGCCCCACCCATTAAAACGAGTCTCTCAACTTTTGATGCAATTGAAGGATCCTTTGCTAAGGCAATCGCTAAGTTTGTAAGTCTGCCAGTAAAAACGAGCGTTAGTTTATTGATACTTTCATTTATTTTACGAATTATAAAATTTGGAGCACTTTCTTCAATAGGTGTTCTTTTTGTTTCAGGCAGATCGTACCCACCTAGACCATCACTTCCATGAATAGCAACTGAAGGGGCTCGCATTTCCCTTACAAGTGGTTTACCGGCTCCCATTGCAACTGGAATATCATATGCAGGACCAGCTAAATCAATCATTTTTAAGGTATTCACTGTTGCCTGCTCTACTGAAACATTTCCAAAGCCTGTGGTTATGCCTTCTATTACAATATTTTTTGATTTAATGGCATAAATAATCGCAAGTGCGTCATCTATACCCGTATCTACATCTAAAATAATCCGTTTTACATTTTCCAATATGACACCACCCTTAGTATGATATTGACTTAAGCATTCGTTAAATGACTTTCAAGTTCATCCAATGTTGGAATGGATGATTGAGCTCCCTCACGAGTAACAACAACCGCAACTACTCTCGTAGCAAATACGGCGCTTCATGGTCTGTCATTCTGGAGAATTCTATTAATCATACAATCCGAATGATAAAAGGAAGATACCTATAACATAAACGAAGATACCTGCACCCAATGTTAATTTAGTAGATATTTTTGTACCATTATACTCTTTAAAAATAATCCCCCATAAGTAAGTCCACATATGAGATGTTTGACCAAGTAGAAATGTCACTGGTACGCTTAGGATAGGGGCCGTAAAGATACTTAAAATATTGCCTCCATAATGGCATATTCCAGAGAGACTACCCATTAAAATCGGGAGTGCTTTTTTAAGGTTCAGTACTTCCTTCCATTCCTTATTTCTAGTGGTTACTAGACTAGTCGAAAGGAAAGCACCTATAAATGAACCAGTAACTAAAACCGCTACGCAGATTAATGGCGGCAATCCATCGGGGTTCATTTCCGTCCTTGTTCCTATTGAATATCCATAAACGTATCCCGTTAAGAGAAAATTGCTCAATATCAGAAGCAGATAGCTTCTAAAGCCCACCCTTTCTTTTTCGCCTTTTCCGTTCCGATCCCGATCCCTTAAAACCCCGGAATATTGACAAATAAAACTTGCTATTAGAAGGATGACTGCTGCCAACAATACAAAATTTATTGACACTGTTTCTGGTAGACCGCCAACCAAAATAGAGATAATTAGGCCAAAAATGGCTGAAAAGGCACTAGAAATTGAGATTACTAGAATCAAACCTGACTTATTCATAAATATCAACTGCATGTGCATTCCAACCGCCATTAACGCTCCTGAAAGCAATATAATAAAAATAAAGGATATATTTTTATCAGTTATCTCTCCAATTATTTGATTAAGGGGAGTAAAAAGCAGAACAATGATCCATACAATGATAAATGATGAACTATAAAGCCAAAGAACAAAACCTGATATAGGGTACCTTCCTAGATATTTGAGTGATAAAAACCATGAGCCCCACATCGCAGAAGATAAAAGTGTAGTTAAAATAGCAATATTAGAATCCATCGTAGCCCCTTATATAAAAGTAAATTGATAATTTTTTACTGTGATTCTAAAGAATCTTTTATGGAATTATTATAAAAAAGGTTTAAATAATAAAATTATTTAAACCTTTCTACATCCTAACCTTAATTCCCAAAAGCTTTTACATAGAACTGCCTTTGTTGTGGACCGTTAAATTCAGAGAAAAAGATTCCTTGAGATTTAGTTAAGACTAGTTCTCCATTTTCAATAATTACGTCTAATGAAGGCCCAACAATAGAGCTTTTTGAATGAGCTGAACCCTCGGTTAGACTACCTTCAAATTGAAAATTATCTCTTGACGGAAACATTCTTGTTAGGTCATCGATTACATCTTCTTGTATTAGAGGGTCATCGACAGAATTAATGACTACTCCTGCGTCGTTATGGGGGACAAATATCACACAGAGTCCATTTGTAACATTACTTTGAGTTATTACTTCTTTTACTTGATTAGTTATTTCAATTAGTTGGTATTTTTCATTCGTATTTAGTTCATTTTGTTTCAGCATATTGTAGTCCTCCCTTCTCAAATGATTTCAATTTCACTATTTTTTATCGTTCCAACACCTTCTTGCGCCCAAATGCCATCGCCACGAAAATATGGCTCTTTTAAAAGGTGGGAAATATAACTAGCTAAAATTGCCCCGGGAAGGTAGTTCATTACAGGTGATAAAAATTCATACCCGCTAGGTGCTTGTGGTATACTGCATACGTTCACTTCCTCTGGGATATCAAAGTCTTCCTTGGTTCCATTTGTAATGACCAAAATTGGCCGATTCATTCCTTTTGCTTGCTTTATTGTTTCAATAATTCTAGATTTATTATTTGCTAGTTTATCAGCAAAAATAATAGTACCAATTTTTTCTGGATTCCTAATAAACGTGTTAACATGACACCAATTCTCCGAATCTTCGACCGATGAAATAATGCCACTAACTTCAATCACCTTCGCTGAACAGAAACTTGCAGTCGCGAGTTCAGTATCATCCCCAATAAAATTGAATCCTTCAAAATCCTTCCAAGTTTTCGCCAACTCAAACATTTGCTTATCAATCGATTCAAGGACTGGCGAGTAACTTTTTGTATATTCTTTTATAGCCTCAGTTAATCTATCTAATGTTCCTTTTTTACTAATCCCTTTTACTTCTCCCATTTTTGCAGCTAGCATCATTAGAGCTACTACTGAAGCATAATAATTACGTAGTCCGGGATTTGCATTTGGGAAACTTGGTGTGTTAACAATTAGGGAATTTTGGGCTTCTTGGACAGCTCTTGATTCTGTATTATTACTAACTGCAAGTGACATATATCCATGGCTATTAGCCCTTTTTAATGCTTCAAATATGCGAGCAGGACTGCCAGAAGCACTAACAGCTACTAACATCGTATCTTCGGGGAATTGTTGATCTATCGGCATATAACGTGTTGCATCAATTGCGCGTTCAACTTTAATTATTGAAGCAAAAGCTCCCGTATACTTTTGAAAAACTGGTAACGCTGCGATACAAGCCATATATGAATCACCGCAACCGGTAAATGTTAAGTTACGTGCTTGTTTCAAAACTGATTCACTAATATTTTCTAATCCACTATAAACCCCATCAATCTGTGAATCACAAAGGTCAATTATGCTCATGCATTGCCGGTGTAAGTGGTTATCATAATCTAATTTATTCATTTTCATGTACCTCCGTATTTTTAAGATACCAATCAATTTTCGTCAGAGGATACTCCAACAAAGCACGCTCTTGGACGCGGTCCATCAAACTCTGCGAAAATCACTGCCTGCTCTGGCCCTAACAGTAATTTGTTATTTTCTATAATTAATGTAATTTGTGTACCGGTTAAGGCAGTTTTTACATGTCCACCTGCATCGGATGCTGTTTCTCTATGTTTAAAATCAACACGTGTTGGGACTAATCTTTCTATGTCATCCATAATATCTACATTACATGAAGATTCTTTTCCAGAAGCTATAACTAGACCAGCTGTTGAATGAAGAACAGAAACATGGCATATACCCGTTCTAACCCCACTTTTATCGATGATATCGTTAATTTCGTTCGTGATATCGTGCATCCCCATATAGGTAGTATTAATATTTATTTTTTCAAGTTTCATAGCTACCTCCTAATTACTAGATTATATTTACTTACTTGTTGATAACATCTTTACATAAAATTCCCTAGGTCTTGGACCATCGAACTCAACGAAAACAAGCCCTTGAGAAGAGCCTAAAATTAATTTTCCATCCTTTACAATTAACGCTAATGATGTGCCAAAAATTGTCGATTTTACATGTCCTGACGCATCGTACGGCGAATCTTGGTGTTTATAAGTAACCCGTGTAGGGATGTTTCGATCAATTTCATCCATTAAATCATCTAAGCCCCTTTTATCCCAAAATGAGGTAATAACAAGACCAGCTGTTGTATGCGGCAAGGAAACAATACATAATCCATCTTGAACTCCACTTTGAGTAACAATCTCATTGACTTCATCCGTTATTGACTGACATGTTCTAAACTCAGTTTCTATCGTTTTTTTATATAACACTATCAATACCTCCTATTCAAAGATTTCTATTTTACTTGTGGAAAGAGTTAGGACCTCAGGGTCTAATGATGAACCCATAAAATAATCTAATTGATTCATTTTCGCTATATATCCGGTCAAGAGAGCAATCGGAACATAGTCCATTAATGGCTGTAACCATTCAAAACTATCTGGAGTATCTGGTAATTTGCAAACAGTAACTCCTTCAATGAATGATTCCTTTTCTGCATTTGTAATGACAAGTACTGGACGACCAATTTTTTGGGCAGAACCGATTGTTTCTACTATTCTTCCAAAACTTGGAGCATATTTATCAGCCATAACCACAGTACCTATGTCTTCGGGATCTTTTAGAAAATAATTAATATGGCACCAATCTTCGGAATCATCTACTGTGCAAATTGAACCACAGCATTCGATAAACTTATCGGCTCCAAATAATGCAGAAGCATTTCCTACATCATCTCCTATGAAATCAAACTTTCTAAAATCAGCCCAAGTCTCAGCTAATTCGAACATTTGGGAATCAATTGAATCTAACACGGTTTCAAAACTTTTCACATAACTTACTATAGCTTCCTTCCAACTACTAGGTCCTGTTGGTCCTAGAGTTCCACGAACATGACCAAGTCTAGAAGCAAAAGCGATTAAACCAATAATAGATGCAAAATAGGAACGTAATCCGGGACTATCATTTGGAAACTTTGGAGTGTTTACGGAAAATACTCGATTAGCGATTCCAGCAGCCTTTGATTTCTCATTATTCGTTAGTAAAATTGAAAAAGCACCAACGCGATTTGCCTTTTCTATTGCTTCGCATGCACGTGCAGTTGAGCCGCCAACACTGATCACAATAACGATAGGACTATTCGGTTCACCGATTCCGATTTCTTCTTTTGAAAGAAAACGTGTAAACTCAATCGTCCTCATGACGTCTACGCCAAAGCAATCACAGTATTTCTCAATAACTGGTTTCATCGCCAATGCTGCTGCATAAGAATCACCGCATCCAGTTATGATGATTTTTCTTGCATCAAAGATTTCAGCCATTGACATTAAATCTCTAACACTTGGACCAAAACAATTTTCAACCTGCTGTTCAACCAAATCTGGTAAGCTATAAATCTGATTTCTGAGATAGTTAGCAAAATCTTGTTTTCTCATGTTTTTCACTCCATTTATATTTTGTGTAAATAATTTTTATAGAGCCTTTCGACTTGTTCCAAAGCGTCACTTCGCAAAACCTTAGTATCTGGGATTACTCCATATTGACGTAGATTCATAGCTGCAGCTACATTTGCCATAATACCGACCTTAATTGGGTCACGATATTCACAATATGCATAAAGCGCAGCACCGGTAGAAGTATTCCCACAGCCTGTTGGGTCTATAACTTTGTCAACCTTAACGCTTGGATGAAAATAAGATTCGCCTGTATGTATAGTATATAGGCCTCTTTCCCCTACTCGAAAAAGAATCATGTCCACGGGAAGTTGTTTTAACTGTTCAATAATCTTCTCTTCAGATTCTGCTTCGGTTAATTTTTGAGCTTCTTGAAGATTAATGGAGAAAATATCCGTAAACGTTAAAGCATGTAAGATTTTGTCCATATATTTCTTTGTTGCAAATGGTGCTTCTATTTCCCACATAATTTTGAATTTATCTCTTTGTTTCATTTCACCTAATTTATTCCAAAATACACTATCACAGTTTTGTGCAATATAAATCCCTTTCACATTGCCGTCCATAGTAAACTTTTCAATGTCCTCTGGTGTGGTTTTGAGAGACCCCAAATTCTCCCAAAAGCGATCTCCTGTAATCAATCCTCTATCACCGTATGTTCCATCCTCATAATATTCAAGATGACAAGTATTACAATGATCAGCTTTAATCACAATACCCGAAGTACAAATTTCGTTCTGCCTTACCCAGTCATCGAAATAATCATAAAAATCTCTACCTACATTACAAACAAGTAATGCATCATCCGTCCAAAGACTTACTCCTGTATAAGCAAAAACGGATGGACCACCAAGCTGATTTTTGTTAACTGTTCCATCCGAAAAATAAACATTATCAATCATTACATTTCCAGTAACAACATATTGCAACACAGCTCTCCCCTTTAAAAAGCTAAGCTATTTTTCTTTTATTCAGTAATTTAGAAACAAAAATATGTACGCTCCTGCACACTACTTAATTGCATCCACTAACTCATTGATATGAAGGATCTTGCCAGGCAAATTCAATTGTTTAGCAACCTCACCCATCTGAGGTTTTTTTATTCGGGACTCTTTTACTACAGATTCATTCCAAAAAATATTTTTAGGGGTATCATCAGCAATTATTTGTTTATTGGCCATTGCAATCACACGTGTAAAATTATTTGCTACAAATTCCATATCATGTGTAATCGTAATGACACTTGTACCTTCGCTTTCCAATTTCGCTATAATATTTTTTAGAATCTGCATACCCCTTTCATCCTGTCCTGCAGTGGGTTCATCAAGAATTATATAGTTAGGTTCCGTTGCAATTACCGATGCAATGGTCACAAACTTACGTATTGGATAGGGTATATCATAAGGGTTGCTATTTACATATTCTTCAATTTGGGTTAACTCAATTGCTTTATCAACACGCCTACGAATCTCACTTTCATCCAACTTAAGATAGCGCGGCATATATTCTAGTTCCGTAATAATATCTTTATTAAATATCTGTTCATCAGGGTTTTGGAAAACATAACCTACATATTTAGCAATTTTTGCGGTTGTCTTACTCTTCGTGTTTATTCCATTTACAAAGACATCGCCTTTGGTCGGTTTATATAGGGCATTCATCAATTTTACTGCTGTCGTTTTACCAGCGCCATTTTGCCCAATAATTGCAACACATTCCCCGTCATTAATGGTAAGATTTAAATCTTGATTAGCTAAATGACCATTTGGATAAGCAAATGATACATTTTTTAACTCAATTGCCAATGTAGCTCCCCCTTTCTATTCTTTCTTTAATCAAATGAATTGTCTCGTTTACAGTAATGGGGATTTTGCTTAATGATTTACCTTCATCTTCCATCGCGTGCCCAAATTGAGCCACAATGGGGATGCCTGCCTTATGTTTCAGAAGATCACGGTTTGAAAGGACTTTTTCGGTTGGGCCATTTATTACGATTTTTCCTTTTTCCATCACAATTACTTCATCACTATACTGTGCGATTAAATCTATTTTATTTTCTACGAGTATAATCGTTTTTCCAGTTTCTTTTAGCATGTGAATAATATCAAAAACATTCTGTGTTCCTTCTGGATCTAGTTGGCTTGTTGGCTCGTCAATAACCATTGTTTGGGCATCCATCACAATAATTGAAGCAAACGCTACACGTTGCCTTTGACCACCAGATAATGCATTTGGATTTTTATCCAAAAGATTTTCAATTTCTAATTGTTTACTTACAGAAAGCACTCTATCTATCATTTCCATTTTTTCTACACCCAAATTTTCAAGTCCCATCGCAATTTCTTCAAATACAGTTTCCTTGATGCCACTGATTTGGGTATATGGATTTTGAAATACATAACCAATATTAACCGCCAGCTTAGAATCATCCAGTTCTCTTACATCCGTTCCATTAATTAAGATATCTCCAGACAATTCCCCATTATAAAAATGAGGTATTAACCCTCTTATTAAATTACACAAACTCGTTTTTCCCGCTCCATTTTCACCGATAATTCCATAAAATTTACCGGGTTCAAATTTACAATTAATTTCTTGCAAAGCATATATTTTACTTAAAGGATATCTGTAATTAACATTCTTTAATTTAATATCAGCCGTCACCATCATCCCCCCTATTTATACAAAAAATGATTGATAGATTTTCAAACATATCGCTGCTATAAATCCAACGTTAATCAATACAAGAATACCTTTTTCCCATGAAGGCATAGGACGTAGTTCACGTAAAAATGAATGCTTTGTGTTTACTGAAAATGCTCTTGCATTCATCGCAATATTCTTTTCTTCCGTTGAGGAGATTGCTCCTAGCATTAGTGGGCTTAGCACTGGAAAAAAAGCCTTGAAGCGTTGGAATAAGCTTCCTTCCGTTTCAATTCCCCGTGCTTTTTGACTTTCAAAGATGGTATTTAAATTTTTCCTTAAATCAGCGATTGTTTGAAATGAAGACAGCATCACATAAGATCCTGCATGAGATACTCCTTTTTTTTCTAAAGAGTACATGAGATCCCGCATTGGGGTTGTCACAAAAAATAAAATGATTGCACCTGAAAATCCTAAAAGAAAAAATGCCATATCTAATCCATTTTCTAATGCCTCTACTGTCCATTTCCATCCAAATATTTCAAAAAATACAGTTTCGCCATCCGTTGTGATTAAACGGAGAAAAATGGTCCATACTCCGATAAAAATAATTACTTTAGAGAAAATGGAATTAAATGGTTTGAACTTTTTCACATAAAGAGATGTTAAATAATAAAACAAACAAATTACTAAACCTACTTTCCAGTCTTTAAATACCATTGACAAAATTCCTAATGCAAGAAAGAAGTTCAACTTAGTTAGTGGATTCAAATTTAAGAACCAATTATCATAAGTTTGATAGTCTATAAATTTTTTAATAAAATCACTATACATGTTTACCCCCCTTATTTAAGGTTCATATGAAAGAGAGAGGGCTGCTCTCTCTTTCATATTTAATTAATATTGAAAAATATTTGAAAGCACTTACATTTTTGTTTATTTCTTATGCTTGAATGCTATTGTTATGATCATCTTTATCTAAAAAGTATTTTCCATAAGGTAGTTTAGTTAGATAACGGAGAGGTAATGATTTAAGAATAAAGAAAACTGCCAGAACTGTAATAATCTTATCTACGGAATCAAAGACTAAAGCTGATAAAAGCTGCGCTAAGAAAATTGGAAGCCCATAAACTTCATGTAATGGAATACCTAATAGTACATGGGTTAAATGTGTTCCCCAATCAAAACCATAAACAACCCACGTTATACCAGTACCTAAACCGGCTCCCAAAGCAGCAAACACGATAAATGTTAGGAGTGTTTTTAAAAAGTGAGTAAATACACGTTTTCTTGCTAGCATTCCTGCAGCTATACCAAATAAGATGCTTATTGGGGCATAAAATGCAGATGTTGGAACACTTATAGCATTAATAAGATTTGTAACGAGCCCTACAATTGCACCTGCTAATGGTCCGCATGTTGCACCAACTACAATTGTTCCAATTGCATCAATTGTTAACGGTAATTTCAATAAGGTCGCAAGCTGATAACCAATAAAATTCATTGCAACACCAATAGGAAGAAGGAATAATACCAGTGTACTCATTTTTTTAGCTTTCATTAAAAAACCCCCATTTGTTTTTAAAGTATTTTTTAAAAACTACCTTAAACCATCTTTCCCTTCAATATTCTCCTTAAGTAATCCCCCTAATCGAGAATTGAGTCTTCCACCATTTGCGACGACTGCAATCACTGCAATTTCATCATCTAAAGGAGCGTCATGTAATGTAATCGAAATCCCATCTAAATGTGATCGAACATAAAGGGCATCCTTATGAGCCAATGGAACATCTATGGTAGATCCTGCACCCGCTCTTTTCTTCATAGATGGAATCCAAGCTATCCCCCCACCTACTGCATTTCGTAATTCATTACCAAATACATCGGTTAACAATGCTACCCCATGTTCTTGTTCACCGGCTAATCCAACTACAGCACCTTTTCCATAGCTCTCAACTGGATATGGCTCCATCGCCTGGGCAGCCATGCTTCCAATTTTCTGTCCGATTTCTTTACTTTGCTCTATAAGATAACTTAAATCTTGTTGATAAGTTCCTGCATATGGATTTTTAACTACCGCTACAACTGCAACTTTGCGTAGTGGTGTATCGGCATTTTGCCCTTGGTCACTAAAGGTTTCGTCAACAAAGGTATAAATCTTTCTAATTTCCATCTTAACCACTCCCTTAACCAAAATTGTTCTGAAAAAAAGTTTGCCTAGTGGGACTCTACTAAACTTGTAGAATGGAATAATGGTTCTTTTAATGGTGGTGGTGTATTCCTACTTGTCTTAATTCGAATCTTACCATCAATCATTACCATTCCAATCCCCGGGATATCCCCACATTCAATTGCAGCAAGAGCATCATGACCCGATGAACCAATAGGAGTATCCATTATGATAAGATCAGCCTCTCTACCTACTGCAATCATCGATGTATTTAAACCAAAAAGCTTAGCTGTATTACCTGTCGCACAAGCGATAACCTTTTCTGCAGGTATATTAGATATTGCAGATATTTGGGATATGGTTCTTAAAATAGCTAACGGAATAACTCCACTTCCTGACGGTGCATCACTTCCAATGACCAGTCGATTTAGTTGATTTTTTTCGTTTAATCTTCGCGCGATATGATCTGCCGCTTTAATATTTCCACATTGTACAATTTCCAAAGGCATTTCCGTTTCATCGATTAATTTATCAATTTCGCTTATTGGAATTGCCGTTGGTCCACCATTCGTATGAGAAGATAAAGTTGGATTCACACTCATAACCATATCCGCGGTTACGACTGAACTTCCAGGGATTGATATACCCCCTGTATGCATAGCCACTTTCATTTCATATTTTTTCGCCCACTGCACCATTGGAATTGCATCTTTTGGTTCTTTTACACTGCCTAGACCAACTTCACCCACTAGCCATACACCTTCATCAGCTATTTCTTTAAAATCCTTTTCGACTAATCCTTTTTCTAAAATGAGTGCTCCACCATGTACCTTAATTCCCAAAGGACGAAAATTTGAAAAAGATTTATGTGCTAACACCGCTAAAGCTTTTACCCCGGCTGGGTCAGTTGGCCGCCCCGGAGTATGAACCTCACCTACTGAAATAACTGAAGTGACACCACCGTGAACGAAACCTTCAAGAAAATTAACAGTACTTTGTCTTGGAGTGAAGTCACCGATTACAGGATGAGCATGACTATCAATGAAACCAGGTGTTACAATGGCTCCCTTAACATCAATCATTTCATTTACTTCAAGTCCTTGTAAAATAGCTGTTGATCCTACTCCTTCGATTAAACCCTGATTGATTACGATGGTATCTCCGTTAACAATTGGATTGTTAAGATCACCACTTACAATTTTTCCGATATTAGTTAAGGCAATCCTTGCCATCGACTCCCCCCTCTTTGTAGTATCATTTGCTAGGTTATGTGGAGAAAACTATCCATTTCTTTCATTGCTTCTTCTGAGGTTGTTACCCTACCAAAAGCCTCCGCAAACATATTAAGTTCCATCTTATGCCATTCATCCGCAGTCCCTCCCGCATGTTCATAAGAACTTACAGCATCCGAAATTACAGTAACTTGGTAACGTTTATGATATGCGGCTCTAACTGTACTATCTACACACCAATTTAAAGCGGTTCCAGTAATTAATAAATCTGTAACACCTAATGCTCGTAAATTCGCATCAAGTGTAGTTTCAGCAAAACAATCATAACCGTATTTTTTAATAACCCTTTCATTTGGTAATGGCTTCAGCTCTGAAAAAATATCTGTCTCATATTTTCCATCCCAAAACTCACAATAAGGTGCTTCAAGTTTGAGCCCCCTCTGTTTTGCAATTTTCCAATAAAAATCATAATTTGCATCTGGGCCAACACAGAAAGCGGTAAAAAATATGGGAATATCATGTTCCCGACAGTATGAAATTAATCTTTTCAGAGTTGGGACTTGTTCTCGTGCCATTGGTACTTCAAGTGGCGAACCCTCTTCTATAAATCCATTCTGCATATCAATCACAATCAATGCAGATTTACCAGGATTTAATTTGAAAGTTGGACTCCACTCCCAGAAGTTCTTTTCCATTCATCCACCTCCTTCTTTTTTTAAAAATCACTTCAGGAATTTATTATGCAATAATCGTGCCAAACTTTGATTCTTGTAAAATATGACTTATGGGAACATACTTGCATGTCAGATTTGGAAATGTATCAAAAATGACATGTCATTTTTGATACTTCATAATACGTTTAGGCGTTTTGCCTTTCGTAGGAAGGTACTTAAACTAACCCCAAGAATTTCTGCCGCCTTTACTTGTGTTTTACCTATTTCAAGAGCTCTTGTGATTAGGTTAGCTTCTAAGTGGTCATATGCTTCTTTAAGTGTCATCACTTCATCCTCAGTAACATGGTCTAGATGCGGATTAAACACTTCTTTTGAATGAATTGGAAAAATATAATGATATAAAACATCACTGTTTGTCGTAACCATCATTCTTTCGATTATATTGGATAACTCTCTTATATTACCCGGCCAGTCATAATCAATCATCGTATCAAGTAATTCAGCCGAAATACTTTTATTCATAGAATACTTATGGTTGTAAACATTTAGAAAATGAGCAGCTAAAGGTAAAATATCTTCTTTTCGTAATCGTAAGGGAGGGATCGTTAACGGAACAACATTTAATCGATAATAGAGATCCTCCCTAAACTTTCCCTCACCAATCAAATTTAATAAATCCTTATTAGTTGCCGAGATTACTCTTAAGTCTAACTTTATCGGGGTTGTTCCACCAACTCTTGTCATTTCTTTTTCCTGCAAAACGTGAAGCAGCTTAACCTGCAGTTTTAATGGGAGATCTGCAATTTCATCAAGAAATAAGGTGCCCCCGTTAGCTAATTCAAACATTCCTGGCTTTCCACTTTTATTTGCTCCTGTAAATGCACCACCTACATAACCAAATAATTCAGATTCCAATAGTTCATGTGGAATTGCCCCGCAATTGACAGTAATAAACGGTTGAGCAATCCCACGTTTACTACTTTTATGAATAAACCTTGCTACTACACCTTTTCCAACACCCGATTCTCCTGTTATCATCACTGTACTGTCTACTCTTGCAACCCTTGAAGCAAGATCCAATAGATCACGCATTGTTTTACTTTGGGCAACGATGTCATCCGGATTATTTTGGTACAGTTTAATTTGAGAAATCTCTGTATGATATCTTTCTGCTAATTTCTCTTTATTCTCTAGGTTTTCTTTTAATTGGTATAATTCCGTTACATCACGTATATTAATTATTACTTGATACAATTTGCCACTATTATCGAATACAGGACTTCCTGTCATGATTGCTTGTTTTCCAGATTTCATTTTTTGCATGATAGTCACTGGGCGATTACTCTCTATTACTTTCATTGTCACCGAATCACTAAAGTAACCCCGTTTTACCAATATTTCCATCGGTACTCCTAATACATCTTCCCTCTTTAATCCCGTAAGCCTGTCCCACGCTTTATTCACCTGAACTGTAACACCTTCACTATTTGTTAATGCAACGCCGTCATACGAGTGTTCCAATATATTTTGAAGGTCTTTATGTTTGATTTCTAATTGGTCTAATTTTTCCTTTAGTATTTGAACTTCAGAAGTGAATTCTTTATTTATTTTATTCAACATTCATCATCTCCTAACTTCAGTAATTTGCCGTATAACATATATATTACTATAAACCAGAATATTTTGAAGTTTTGTAATTAATTAAATTGCTAGAAGTTTTGAACCTTTACAATACTTGATTACATACTTATAATGTTAATTATTCTTAAATTCTTAAAAACTAGGAGGGATCTAATGGGTAGAGTTGAAGGAAAAGTAGTAATCATTACTGGTGCTTCTAGGGGACAAGGATTAATTGAGGCACAATTGTTAGCAAAAGAAGGTGCAAATGTCGTTGCTGTTGATTTGTTATATGAGGATCTAGAAAAGGAAGTACAACTAATCAATAACAATGGCGGTAGTGCAGTTGCCTTAAAAGCCGATGTTTCGTCAGAAGTTGACTGGAAAAATATAGTCCAAGAAACAATTATAAAGTTCGGGAAAATAGATGTTCTAATTAACAATGCTGCTGTTATGACAAGAAAAAGCCTAGAGGAATCAAGCCTTGATGATTGGAACAAAGTGATGGAAGTTAATGCAAAAGGCGTTTTTATCGGGATGAAATCTGTCATTCCTGAAATGAAGAAAAATGGCAGGGGATCCATCATTAATATTTCTTCTATTGCTGGATTAAGAGGAGGTTCGATTGCTACTGGTGACGATGCTCCATACGTTGCTACCAAGGGTGCCATTCGATCACTTACAAAACAAGCAGCGTTCGAACTAGGTAAATATAATATTCGTGTAAATTCAGTCCACCCTGGTGTAATTAAAACTCCAATGCTAGATGGAGCGCTAGATTATTTAACAGAAACGTTAAAAGATAATGTTATGCTTCCACAAGTTTTCGGTGAACCAGAAGATATAGCTTACGGTGTTTTATATTTAGCCTCTGACGAATCGAAATATGTCACAGGTACGGAACTAGTTATTGATGGAGGATATAGTTCTATTTAATTAGCCTTATAATTGATATGAAACCTACGTGTTTTACAAAATTCATATCAAAATTTTTCAGAAAATCCAATGTAAGTGTTTACAAAGGATTAAGAAAGAAATATAATGTGTGATAATAATAAACATTCATTTTATTTGACTAAAGTTAATACACTGCCTATTCTGTTCACAGTTCAAACCCAGAACTGATCCAACAGTTAAAAGCCAGTTCATTATTGAATTACAGTTACCTGTAATCAATTTGAGCTGGCTTTTTTTATTCAAGATTGTCACGGAAAGGAGGATTTGTTATGGATGGTGCTTTAAGCGGAATAAGAGTGCTTGATTTATCACGCGTTCTAGCTGGCCCCTACTGTACAATGGTTCTTGGAGATTTAGGTGCAGATGTAATTAAAGTGGAGGCTCCAGGAGGAAGTGACGATACACGACAATGGGGTCCCCCTTTTCAAAATGATGTAAGCGCATATTATATTTGTGCGAATCGAAACAAAAAAAGTATAACAGTAGATTTAAAGACACCAGAGGGCATAGAAATCATTAAAGAACTCGTTGAAGAAAGCGATGTTATTATTAATAATTTCAAAACTGGTACAATGAGTCGTTTAGGACTAGATTATGAAGTAATTAAATCTATCAACCCATCCATTATTTATTGCTCGATTACTGGATTTGGTGAAACTGGACCCTATCAACATATGCCAGGATACGATTTTATTATTCAAGCGATGAGTGGATTGATGAGTGTAACTGGTGACAAACAATCAGGACCACAAAAGTATGGAGTTGCCATTACGGATATTTTAACAGGTTTATATGCGTGTATCGGTATTCTTGCTGCAATATCTGAGAGAAATAATTCTAGCAAAGGCCAAAAAATTGATATTTCCTTATACGATTCTGCAGTAAGCGCATTGATTAATATTGGGAGCAGCTTTTTGATGTCAGGAAAAATACCGACTCCAATTGGAAATCAACATGCTAATATAGTTCCTTACCAATCTTTCCAAACACTGGATGGTCAAATAGTGATTGCTGTTGGCAATGACAATCAATTTAAGGCATTATGTAAGATTCTAGAACTACCTCATGTAGGTGTGGACCCGAGATTTAATACTAATCCAAATCGAGTAAGCAATAAGGAAGAGTTAATTCCAATGCTGCAGGAGGTTTTAGCAACTAAATCAACAGCCTTTTGGAAAGAAATGTGCAATAACAATAATATTCCCTTCGGCCCAATCCAAAGTCTCGATGAGGTTGTAAATGATCCTCAATTAATTGAAAGGGATATGTTTATAGACATTGAGCATCCGAGTGCTGGACCTATTAAATTAATTGGAAGTCCCTTGAAGTTATCAAGAACTCCCGTAAAGGTAAGATATCACCCACCAAATCCGGGTGAACATAATAATGAAATATTAAGACAATCAAAAATTGAAAATAAATAGGAGATGAATCTAATGAACTTTGAATTTTCAGAAGAACAAATAATGTTGAGACAAACGGTAAGGAATTTTACAGACAAAGAGATTATGCCCTATATTGCAGAATGGGACCGTCAAGGATATTTTGATCCTTCTATATTTACTAAACTGGCTAATTTAGGACTAATGGGGGTATGTATTCCAGAAGAATACGGTGGTAGTGGAATGGACTACAATTCACTCGCAATTGTTTGTGAGGAATTGGAAAGAGGAGATACAGCCTTTCGTACAGCAGTTTCTGTTCACACCGGACTTAATAGTATGACGATTTTACAATGGGGTACAGAAGAACAAAAGAAGAAATATCTTACTCCAATGGCCCAAGGAACAAAAATAGGCGCATTTGGTCTAACTGAACCATCAGCTGGATCCGATGTTGCAGCTTTACAGTCTACTGCTGTAAAAAATGGCGATTATTATGTATTAAACGGTTCGAAAACTTGGATTTCCTTATGTGATGTGGCTGATTACTTCATTGTTTTTGCTTATACAGGCGATAAATCTGAAAGACATAAAGGTATTTCCGCATTTATAGTGGATCGTTCTTGGGAGGGCTTCTCATCGAAAGCGATTAAAGGAAAACTTGGAATTCGAGCAGGAAACACAGGAGAATTATTCTTTGAAAATGTAAAAGTACCTAAGGAAAACCTACTTGGCGAAGAAGGGGACGGTTTTAAAATAGCCATGTCTGCTTTAGATAATGGACGTTTTACAGTTGCTGCTGGAGCAGTTGGACAAATTATGGCTTGCTTAGAGGCTAGTGTGAAGTACTGTCACGAACGAGAAACGTTTGGAAAACCAATTGGCAAACATCAGCTCGTCCAGCAAATGATTGCAAAAATGGAGGCGGGATTACAAATGAGCCGCCTACTTGTATACCGTGCAGGTGAGTTAAAAAACCAGGGTAAACGAAACACACGTGAAACCTCTTTGGCAAAATGGCAAGCATGTGATTTTGCGAATCAAGCTGCTGATGATGCTGTGCAAGTACATGGTGCTTATGGATTTTCAGATGAATATCCTGTTGAAAGATACCTGCGTAATTCTAAAGCCCCTGTAATATATGAAGGAACCCGTGAGATTCATACGATTATGCAAGCTGAGTATGTTCTCGGCTATCGTGAAGACAAAAAGTTAAACAAAATGTTACCAGCCTGGAATGAGGAATTGGTAAGTCAGTATTAATTTTTTTCATCCAAAATGGCCTCACCTTAAATTTTAGATGAGGCCTTCCTTTGGGATATTTATTCTTCTAAGTCTTTAAGACTACTATAGTTCTCGTAATGTTTATATAAATCATTTAAAGCAGATGCCAGTGCCGCACCAGCTTTTCCTAAATAATATTTTTTTAATTTTTCAACAGGTTCATTAATGCCGTCCCGTAAACTATGTCCACGTAACAATTGTTGAATAAATTCTCTACCATGCTCAGTTGCTAATGTACAATTTGCTGTTACGATTACACCATATTTTTTATCAATTTCAGCTGTTATGGTTAACGTTTCATAAACACTTTTTGCAGCCATTCCAGATGGCAGACGTGCGTGACCCGCAATAAAAATAGTATTCATTGTTCCCTCCCATAGTTTTATATTTTGATCAAAATATGTTTTCCTGAAATTTACAGTGTTAAAAAATTATTGACGCATTTAATCGTTTGATAGTGCAATATTACCCTATAAGATAAATAAAGTACAACAGAATATTCTGAAAGGATTTGAGTATATGAGTACAGATGTTGTAACAATGATTCCAATCTATAAAAATTATATTTATGGTTCCTGGGTTAGCAGTGCCAAAAATAAAACCGTTGAAAGTGTCAATCCCGCGAATATCAATGAAATCGTAGGCTATGTTCAACAATCTTCAATTGAAGATCTCGATAATGCCGTTGAAGCTGCTAAAGATGCTTTGCTTTCGTGGAAAAAATTAGCTGGCTCTACTCGCGGAGATTACCTCTATAATGTTGCAAATCTTATTGAATCTCGTGTGGACGATATCGCAAAAACGATGACGATGGAAATGGGAAAAACATACCCAGAGGCTAGAAGTGAAACATTACGTGGAGTAGCTATTCTTCGTTATTACGCAGGAGAAGGATTACGTAAAATTGGCGATGTCATTCCGTCTTCAGACGCAGATGGTTTAATGTTTACAACACGTGCTCCACTTGGTGTTGTTGGTGTTATTACTCCTTGGAATTTTCCCGTTGCCATTCCAATTTGGAAAATGGCACCTGCTCTTATTTATGGGAACACAGTTGTCTTTAAGCCCGCGCAAGAAACGGCTGTGACTGCAGCGAAAATCATTGAATGCTTTCACGAAGCCGGTTTCCCTGATGGTGTAGTAAATATGGTAACTGGTTCCGGAAGTGTAATTGGGCAGGGCATTGTCGATCATCCCAATGTTAATGGAGTCACATTCACTGGGTCAGATAAGGTTGGAAAACAGGTTGGACTCGGTGCATTCAAACGTGGTGCCAAGTACCAGCTTGAACTGGGCGGAAAAAACCCTGCTATTGTTCTTGATGATGCTGATCTCCATCAAGCCGTAGAAGCAACAATTAGTGGTGGACTACGAACAACAGGACAAAAATGTACTGCAACAAGTCGCGTGATTGTCCAGGAGGGGATTTATGAAGAATTTAAAAACGAGCTGATCAATAAAATTAAAGAAATAAAAATTGGTGATGGTTTAAATGAAGAAACATGGCTTGGGCCTTGTTCAAGTGAAAGCCAGTTTCGTACAGTTCTTTCATTTATTGAAAAGGGTGTTGCAGAAGGTGCTTCATTAATTTATGGGGGAAAAAAAGCGGAAGGTAATAACTTAGAAGATGGATTCTTTATTGTACCGACAGTCTTTGATAATGTAACAAACGATATGACAATTGCTCAGGAAGAAATTTTTGGACCTGTTTTAGCCCTAATTAAGGTCAAAACAGCGGAAGAGGCAATAGCTACAGCAAATGATTCAAAATTTGGACTAAGCGCTTCAATTTTCACGAAAAACATTGGGAACATTCTTCCTTTTATTAATGACATTGAGGCTGGTCTAGTTCGTGTAAATGCTGAATCAACTGGAGCCGAACCGCAAGCACCATTTGGTGGGATGAAACAATCAAGCTCTCATTCCCGTGAACAAGGTCAAGCTGCAATTGAATTCTTTACATCTATCAAAACCGTATTTATTAAAAATTAAAAAACCTTCTTCATCCTAAGATTAATTGGGGCTATTCATTGTGGGACATGGGATAGGCTCGCCATCCATATGTCAGAATGCCAATTAAATAGTATAACAGCTAAAATCAAAAACCTTTTTTCTCAAAACTAGTTCTTCACTTCACACGGAACTTTCCTTCTTGGCATTTACCACAATAGTGAGTGAAACCAAAAAAATCAAAAGTAGCTGCTTTTCCAGTCCTTTTCGTCTTGTATCGTTTTTTCGCAAACCTGCCGAAGGCAATAATTTTACTTTTATCTTCAGCTATTTCTAGATTAAAGTTTTTCAACCTTAGCTTTAAAGAATGTTACTTTTAGCCCTCCAAGACTCGCTACGAGTGAGTGGCTAGTTCTTTCTCGACGGGAATCCCACCCGCTATATGTTACGACCTTGCTCGGCCGCACAAACAAACGATTGATTGAATCGAAAAATAGTTGGTATCACTGGTCTAGACCGTTAATAAAACGTTTGTTTGAAATCAACGATTTCAAAAATAGCCCGATTAGTACACATTGCTACTAATCGGGCTATTGGTATTCTATTATAACAAGTTCGTTTCAACTATGAAACTATATTTCTCTTTCTTTGGGACGAGGGACCTGTCCCTCTGTCCCTACTTAAACAAAAACCTTCTTAGCTGTCTTTCCGATGGTATTAGTTCCTATACCGTCAACAGCTCCACCAATAACTCCACCAACAAGGGGCACTGCTTTTCCTAAATTTACAATTCCCTTTTGTCCAAATTTCGTTACAAGTCTAAATCCAACTGCTTTATTTATTGCTTTAATTACTTCTCCAGGTATTTTTTTTATTGCTTCTTTAGCAAGAGCCGTGCCAAATTTTACACCTGCCTGTTTTAGAATATCAGTGGCAGCTTGTCCAGTTAAGCATACAAATACAAACGTTTTAACTTGGTCATCTTTTAAATCATAACCCCTCATATGAGCTATCGTAGCAATCATCCTAATTTGCACATACATAACTGAAGCAACATTTGCCGGGATAGCTACTGGCAACGTAATGAGTCCGCCTAATCCAGTTAGAAAACCACTTGTTGCTCCTTTAGCATTTTGCCAACGGATTAAACTATCAATAGCCTTCTCGACGGATGAATTCTTCCTTAAATAGCTATCTGCCAACTCCGCTGCGGTTTCAGTTCCTGGTAAACCATTAACTGCCTTTTCATATGCCCAATCTAATACTTGTGTCATTTTACTTTCTGTTAAAGAGTTTGTTGCCAAGATAATCTCCCCTAAAATGAAATCGATACACCTTTTGAATAATAGGTAATTTGCACTATAATTTTACCATAAGAGTAAGTATTCCAATACTATTAACATACTAATCCAGCAATTTACCAAAAATTAAAGTGATAAGTCTTACCCCCATTATGCGAGTTATTGATCTAAGCTTAGGATGAAACCTCTTCACATGATTTATTCAATACGGAATTTGTAGCTGCCCGAAAAGCGACTAATTAATTATTCAAAAATACTAAATACACACCTTTCACCGCTATAACAGCAGTTCAAATTCACTCATTAAACCATTCAAACAATCGTTTGTTTAAAATTTCAAATCCTTGTAGCTGTTGTCTTAAAGCACCAATCAAACGTTTGTTTGAAATAAAATTTCGCGATTGGTAAAGGTGAAGGTAAAAAAATAATACCCAAACATTTATCCTTACAGTTCTGGAGTGGGACACGGGACCTGTCCCTACGCAAATAATTCTAATAACTCCTTGGCACTTTGTACTTCTTTATCTGGATTATAGGCAGCATTAGTCGGTAAATCTTTCTTACGATGATTCATCCCAGATCGCTTGCCAGCCTGCTTCTTTTGCTCCGATAATATCTTTTTCAAAATTATCCCCGATATACACGGTTTTGGTTTGATCAAGGTCCATTTTCTGTTCAATAAAATCAAATACTTCTCTTTTCGGTTTTGCATGACCAATCGTACCAGAAATAAACGTCATCTATAAGACTAGCCTTGTCACATTCGAACAAAAGATAAATGAAGAAGTAACCTTATAAGATTTTACCGCGAAGGCCTGTCTCCCCCTACTTCATGTTATGTGTAGTTAATTTGGATTTTGGGGACATGGCAATCGGTATGTCAAAATTTAAAATTGGGACGATGGACCTCTTGGCCACTGTCCCAATTTTCATTCTGATGGAAAAATAGGGGAACAATGGAACAAGCCCCATGAGGAAAATTGTCAATTTAAAAATAAAAATGTCGAACTTCAGCAGCAGTCGAGTATAACAGCTACATTCACATGCCCCTCTTCTTCACAAAATTAAATCAAACAAACGATTGATTGAATCAAAAGTTTCATGCTACCACTAGCCTAAACCCTTAAACAAACGTTTGTTTGAAATCGCCATTTTCGAAAATCATCCAATTAGTACAGATGGCCTTTCTCCCGACAAAAAGTGCAACTAAATTATCTAAAACATTACATTTGAATCTCATAAACTTTAATACGGCAAAACATTATCACATGGGGTTGGCACCAAGATCAGTATTGGGAAAGAATAAAATAAAAACGACTTCAATCAATAAAAGTCGTTCTTTGCTTGATCACTATATATTTTCTGTTTATTTCCTTTTGTGGCTTTCCCTTGTTGTTTTCACTATTGAAATCAGTAGTTCCCATAAGAACTTTTTTATTTCTTCTTCGTTCTCTTTGTACCATTTCTTGAAAAACTCTAAAATAAAGTGCAGAACAGCTTTAATCATTTCTTGTTCCACCACTTTTCATTAATCATATTTGATGCTAATTTTCTCATGGTCTTACTTTTATTGTTGCTTGCTATATTTTTAAGTAACTCAATGGCAACTTCTTGGTCTGACAATCTAGCATTTTTCTCTATCAAATCACTAGCAACCTGTGATAATTCTTCAACATCTACTTGAATTTCACTTTTCACTTGTTCTTGCAAAGAATTAACATTGTTCAATTGCATTAACTCATTGTTGCTTTTTACAGTGGTTAATGTTAATGCTGATATTTTATTATTAAAATTTTGTTCTAGCTCTTTAAAAACTGAGTCATCTTGTGTTTTGTTTGGCATAATATCTCCCCACTATTCCTGAAAAAACGTATTTAGTCTTATTTTACTATTGAACTATTCTACTAAACAACTATATAGTTTTGACTTGTTTTTCTGTGATTTGCTGAAAGAAAATTCCCCTTTAGAAACTACCTGTTCAACTTTATGAACATTAACCCCTGTTATTCCTTTACTTAATTTATTCGAGACGGAGGCGGGCTGATGAGACAAGGAAAAGATAAACATCAAAGCCCTCCAAGATATTAATTTACTCATTTGTCAGTACTTTCTTCCTACTTAAGTCGGCTGTCCAATACAGTTCCCGCTACGCTTTTAAAAACTTATCGCTTTAATAATGAAAGAAAAAAGCGTTAAACGCAATCATGGGCGAGAAACTTGTCCCTCCATCTCTAAACAACAGAAATTTACTTTAACTCCAAAAAAATTTCCATAAATCAAAACTATGAGTTTGGTTTTTCTGCGACTTAAACAGTTGGCTTGTTTCAATTTTATATTTTCTAGGATTTACTAATCCTAGGGGTGATTTTTATGATAGATAAGGCAATTGGTCAAAGTATTCGAAGGTTACGTAAAAGTAGAAAATTGACTCAAGTAGGATTAGCAGAGTTACTAGACATAACACCAGAATACTTAAGTGAGGTTGAACGGGGCGAAAGCTTACCTTCTGTCAATTTGCTACAGAGCATTTGGGTTAAACTTAATTCAAATCCTGGAGAACTTTTTGGCGATTACGATTTAATTAGCCACCTTAACAATCCCGAGTTAATGCTTAAACTTGATGAAATACATCAAGACATCCCTAAGAAATTCCATGAAGATATACTAATAATGAATAGAAGAATGGTAAAACTTATTAATTCTGATCCTAAAAAGAAATAAGACATGCAAAAGTTTACCACTCTTTCTCCACTATTAATCCACGACTTTTATTGACCGATTACCCTGTTTCAGCAGTCAAAATCCCCCGCAACACCACCACAAAAAAAAGGAGAAAACCACATGAAAAACATTCAACTCACTTATGAAGTGAACCCCCAAACAATGGCAATCCTTCCTGCAAGGGAAATCGAATACTCAGCGATTGTCAAAGAGGAGTACAAAATCATCTACGTCCGACAAACACCACTCCAAATAATCAAAGCCTCATGCCTAGAAGGCGGCGCAACTTACGAAGGCAGACGCAAGGCTGTCACCCATCTGATAGGTGCGATTCAAAAGGTACCTATTCCAATCAATCCCCGAAGAAATATCTTCGCGTTTCCCACTCACTCACCTACCGCGTTTGAGTGCAACTGGATATTCTACCACCATATAAAAACAATCGTACCATCCCAACAAACAAGCAATACAACCCAATCCATTATCCAATTCAAAAATAACCAAGAACTACCCATGACCGAATCTCATTATCTACTTCAAAAGCAACACACACGTACTGGCATGTGCATCTTACAATTTGCAATGCAAGAAAAAATGCAAACGTATACATTACTAGGTATGTAACCAGGTGGGACAGTGGACCTGTCCCCTCGACCCAAACACAAAATAAACGTGGAAACCTCTGTCCCACAAAAAGGATGATTACTAACATGAATGGAAATTTATTAATTGAGGAAAGTCCTCTACTTATTATCCCCTCTCTTGCTACATTGATTGGTTTAAATGAGAGCATTATCTTGCAGCAAATTCACTATTGGCTAAAACGAACGAATAATTTTCGTTTGGACCGTAAATGGGTGTATTTCACCTATGACCATCTTGCTAAGCAGATCCCATTCCTCTCGAAAAGCACCATTCGTAGAGCAATCTCAAATTTAGAAAACGATGGTCTACTATCCTCTGACCACTTCAACAAGCTAAAAATGGATAAGACAAAATGGTACACGATCAATTATGAAAATCTCGAAAACCTGAAAGTGAACGAAATTGAGTGTGTGGACCTTGATCTTACTCCTACAGAAACAAAATTACCTCCATCTATCCAAAATGAACAGACGATGTGTTCAAATCAGGCAGATGATCTGCTCAATATGGACAGCCCATGTGTTCAAAATGAGCAGTCGAGCTGTTCAAATTGGGCAGAGGATGTGTTCAACTTGAACAGACCAATACCAGAGAGTACTTCAGAGATTACTACAAAGAATACTACAGAGACTACTTCTTCTTCTTCAAAACCTTCAGGCAAAAAAGAAGACAAAGAAAATCCGTTCAATTTTTTTGAACAAAATGGATTTGGTTCAATCAGTAGCTATATCTCGGAAAAGATACAAGCCTGGAGTAATGATCTATCAGACGAGCTAATCATTGAAGCCATGAAGCTAGCAATAGAAAATGCCTCAAAGCGCTGGAGCTATGTCGAGGCAATCCTAAGAGATTGGGTGGATAAAGGCTATCAAACTCTGGATGATGTACAAGCTGCACGCCTTGCCTATAAACAACAAAAGAAGCACCCATTTACGAAAAAGCCAATCAGGCAGGAATGCATTCCAGATTGGTTTCATGAGCGTGAGCAAAACCATGAAGCTACACATGACCCTACCTTTGAAGATAAAAAGAGACTATTTGAGGAGCGGATGAAGAAGTACACGGAAAGAGATTGTGATAAAGGTATGTTGGGGCAATGAACCTGTCCCTCTGTCCCTAAATTCTATTCAAGAATACTAAATAAACACCCTTCACCACTATACCAGCGGTTCTGATAACCTCAAAAAGTCATCCAATCAAGCGTTTGTGTGAATTTGAAAAACCTTGTTACTGTAACGTTATACTGCAAATCAAACGTTTGTTTGAAATAAAATTTTGGGGATTAGTACAGATGAAAGTAAATGAACGTACCCTAATATTCATTATCCAATAACACTCGGAGTGGGACGAGGACTTATGTCTCGAACCTGACACTCTGTCCCTACAATTGCTCAATGTATCTCGACCGGGATCAGACCCCAGAATAAGTGATGTAAGTTTATATCTTTTATGTAATAATAGTAGTTTGCAGAAATGCAAATTTACAATTCATACATAGTGAAAGTGGGAATCATCATGGCAATAGGAACACATATAGTGGAAATTCCAGTAGATGTACAAGCAGTTTGGGATTATGTCAGTGATCTTGAAAAATGGGCAACGACAGTACCAGCCTATAAAGAACATGAAATAATAAATGACAAGCAATCTATTTGGACATTTGAAGGTAGTGTGAAGGGGATTAAAAAAACAATACAAGCGCAGGTAGATATTACCGAATGGATTGAACCTTCAACTATTAAGTTTGAACTAAAAGGTTTATCAGATAATTTTACAGGCAGCGGTCACTTTACTGCAGAAGATGTTAATGGTAAAACAATGATGACTTGTACCGTGGAAGTCCATGCAGGCGGATTATCGGGTGCGATGTTAACACCAATTATTAAATGGGCTGTTCCAAAAGTAGCAACTCGTTTAACAGAATCGATCGCACGTAAAATTGCAGTATTCGCATAGTTTTCAAAGATTGAAAGTCGCTTCATAAGCAGCTTTTATCATAAATTCTATATCATACGTTTTTCTAAGTCCCCTTCATACTAGACTGACTGATGTGCTATCCTTTTCTGTCTAGTATGAGAGGATCATCTTAAAAATGGCAGCTCTTTTAAAGTCGAATTACGCATTATTTCACTCGTGATTTTCGGATTGTTGTGTAAATCTATGATACATACGCTGTTTTTCTGTTCATATAACGCTGGAGTAGATGGGTCCTCAATTCGATTATCGGTTGTGCGAGTGTAATGATCGGTTTTGATGCTAAAATCAATGTTACAATCGCTGCCAGGACTAATAATACAAAATAGTTTCCAGATTCATTCACTAAGTTATAAAACGGTGAAAACTGGAACAATTTCACGATAGATCCATGTAATAAGTATACATAAAGCGTTCTCGCCCCTAGATGGGTTAAGAACATTTTCCTTCTCGGAACGATAGCCATGAAACAGAATGTAGCAAGAGCCATCAGTCCGTACATCAATAGACGGATGAACCACGCTTGCCCTAATTCAACACCCATTTTTTCATAAGAGGATGACGCGAGCAGCCAATCTTTCGCTTCCTGCGGGAAAATGGAAAAATAACTTACAAACATACCCACTAATATCATCCCCGCTGCAATTCGTATTTCAGGTCGCAGGATTTTCGAAAAGTGTTCTTTTCTCAACAGGTAGCCGCCAAGGAATGCCGGGAAGAATACAAAGGTTCTCGATAGACTGAAATAGGTTCCGATATCTTGGATATAACCTACAAAAACACCGATTGTCAATGCTACAATCATCATGATCGCTGGGTGCTTCATCTTAATGATTAGAAGAAGCAGGAGATTCCAGAGCACCATGCTCAATAAGAACCAAAGAGTCCAGTATGGGTCGAAAATAGTGAAGGTTTCTGTTCCGTTCCAGATTCTAAGAATGACGAAATTAATAAGCTGGAAAATGAAATAAGGAATCAATAAGTTTCTGAAAATCTTTTTTAAATAGCCCTTCTTCATAATTCCCTTTGAGAAGAATCCGCCTATAAGAATGAAGGCAGGCATATGGAAGGTGTAGATAAAGTTGTAAACTGTAGATAAAGATTCACTATCTTCTTTGTGTGGGCTTATGAAGTGTCCAAATACAACTAGAAAGATTAGAATGAATTTAGCATTGTCAAAATAGGATTCACGTTTCTTACTCACGATACGGGCCTCCTAGTTGCAAAATATTTTTCTAAAATACATACAAAAAAGAAGTATGCTGATAAACTATCATACACCTTAAATTGTAAAACTAATCGGATGTCATAGAAATTATTCGGAGTTGTTATTTGTTTTTGAAGATACGTAAATCAGTTGTAATAGATGAGAAAGCAATGTAAAAAACAAAGAGTTCATCATATTGAAATAAGACGCAGGTGAAACTGCATATTTATCGAACAAACTGGATTAACTGGGGCTTGCAGCTAACACATGAACAATATATCCTAAATAAAAAAAGGCGCACAGCAGCACACTGTAACGACTTCACAAAAATGGACAATAACACTATTGCACAGAAGAAGGAGAGCTACACCAATTGGAAAGATTTGAACTTCAACGTTTCCTATATAAAGATGGGAAGCTATTTGAAAGACCTTTAGTATATGGCGATCAGTGGGAAGAGGTAAAAGAAAAGGCCACCTTTAACGAAATAGAGTTTACAAAAGAAGAATTAATAAAAATACTTAAAGCTTTTGGGGATTGTTACCTAGAGCAAGGCCCTAGTTAGTAAATTAACAACAAAACTTTCACGCCGAGAAATACAGGAAAGCGGTTAAAGCACTGGTATGAATGCAATCCGACGTTATTGAAAACGATAATTTGAATATCTGTTTACTAGATTTCCCTTCAATTCTTGAAATTCTTTTTTCGAAAATGCGTTCCATAAAGATATAGCTTTGATAAATGATGTCCTGAAGAAAAAAATGGGGAACGGTTGAACCGCCCCCCTTGTCACCCAATCTCCATTTCTAGCAAAGCATAGCTTAAGCTTTTTCCATGGGTATCCATACTTATTGAAGTAGTGACTCCTCCAAGCAATGCTTGATGACAAACAAACTGAAGTGCTGATATATTTGGAACTTGATAACGGATAATGTCACCATCGACAACGTCTTTTAAATGTTCTTTTACTTTTTCAGCGGTTACTTTTTCACATAACAGATCGTAATCTTTTTCATCATATGGAATGAGAGAGAGAATGAGCGTATTTCCTTTATCTCCTGCACGGCTATGGGCTAGTTCATATAATTTTTTCTTCATTTTTCAAACTCTCCCTTATGGTGACAGACGCTTTTATATTTTTTCGTGGCATTAAAATAGAGACAATCCCAACCACCTCATTCGTGTATTTACGTGCTCCTCCCCCACCTGCGGGACCATTCGTGTACAATGCTTCTACCTCTTCTCCAATCCTTTCCGCCTTTTCCATCGTTTCTGCTTTACCTGCTATACGAAGCCGAACCTCATACGGTTCTTCAAACGATCCGAAGGTTGTTCGATGAACAGATGAACAACCAATATAATCCATTCGAAGCTGTGAGAATTCTTCCTTTAACCGTTCATGTAGAACTTCTCCTGCGAGTTCTGCCCTCTTTATGGCATTGGCTCCCGCATAGGAAATCTCTCCTTCACCAAGGAAACCAGCATGGTAACCTACACTTACTTTCAATGAACTTGGTTTGGCCTTCCCCTTACAGCCAGAAACTTTAATACTGTTTGTTGCAATCTCCTCAAGCCGAACCGTTGTAAAATCGGCAATGACATCGGGAGTGATGTATTCATTCGGATTGGTTACTTCATACAAAAGCTGCTCTTTGGCGGTCGCCAATGAGATCCTTCCTCCAGTCGCTTCAATCTTACTGATGACGGCAGTACCATCTGATGCCACATCTGCAAATGGAAAACCTAAATGAGCAAAGTCCGGTACATCCTTTTTCCCTGGGTCGGCAAAATAGCCCCCACAAATTTGCCCTCCACATTCCAACAAATGTCCCACTACTGTCCCTTGTGAGATTCGATTCACATCATCTAATGACCATCCAAAATGATGGACCATTGGCGCAACGAATAACGACGGATCCGCAACACGACCAGTAATAATGATATCCGCACCTGTCTCTAATGCTGGTAAAATGGCTTCTACTCCAAGGTAGGCATTGGCTGAAATTAATGTCCCATAAGAAGACAATGGGGTATGAGCCTCTAAAGTCTTTTCATGCAATTGAATCTGTGAAAGGACATCATCTCCAGTTACAGCCGCCACTTTTACGTGAATACCTAGATTTTTAGCCATTTCTACCACTTTTTCAGCAGCTCCTACTGGATTAGCTGCCCCCATATTGGTAATTAATCTTACCTTGTTTTTACTAATGACAGGTAAAAGTAATTCCAATCTCTTTTCTAATAACGGGTCGTAGCCCACTAATGGATTATTTAGCTTTCGCTTTTGCGCCAATGCAATCGTGCGTTCTGCAAGACATTCCAATACTAAATAATCTAGATTTCCTTTTTCGGCTAAGAGTACAGCTGGTTCTAATCGGTCTCCTGAAAATCCTGCTCCTGACCCAATTCTAATCATTTCTGTCACCTCAAATTGATATAGCTCCTGTAATTAATGCAATAATGGTCATCACAATTGTTGTTCCAAATGCCCATTTAAAAATAAACTTTTGATGATCACCTAAATTGACCCCAGTCATTCCTACAAGAATAAAGGTAGATGCTGTTAGAGGACTTAATGGAAATCCTGTCGTCATTTGGCCAAGGATTGCTGCACGCCCAATTTCAATTGGGTCAATTCCAAAATTCACAGCTGTTTCAGAGATGATTGGCAGTACGCCAAAGTAATATGAATCTGGAGTAAACACAAAGCTAAGCGGCATACTTGTGAGCGCTACCAATAAAGGTAAAAAGCCAGCGGTATGATCAGGAATAACTGAAACTAAAGAAGTTGCCATAGCGTCGACCATCTTTGTCCCAGTTAAAATCCCTGTAAAAATACCTGCGGCAAAGATCATCGAAGACACCAATACAACATTGCCTGCATGACTGGATAGTCTTTCTTGTTGCTCTTCTACATTTGGATAGTTAACAAGCAATGCAATCACAAATGCTACGATAAATAAAACTGGCATCGGCAACCATGACATGACTAGTCCAACGAGAAGCAAAATGGTTAGCAACAAATTAAACCAAAAAAGATAATTTCTTCTTCCTTCAAGGGCAACCGCATGTTCGTTCAAGAATTCTTTATGCTCCCCTTTTAAATCGATAATCCCCAGTCTTTCACGCTCTTTTTTCCCAAGCCAAAATGCTGAAAACAATACCCAGATGATCCCTGCAAACATGGCGGGCAGGACGGGATTAAATAATTGAGTTGAATCTGCTTCTAGTACGCTCATCGCTCTCGCTGTTGGGCCTCCCCACGGTGCAATATTCATGACACCTGCACCTAATGCAACTACACCTGATAAAACAAGAGGGTTCATTCTGAGTTTCTTATAAATTGGTAGGAACGCTGAAATCGTTATCATAAATGTTGATGCACCATCTCCATCCAATGCAACTAGCATCGTAACAATGGCTGTTCCGACTACAATCTTCAGCGGATCTCCTTTCACGATTTTAATCATTCCTGAAATCATCGGATTAAATAACCCCGCGTCCATCATTAATCCAAAGTATAATACCGCAAAAGCGACCATGATCCCTGTTGGTGCAACCTTTTGAACACCTTCAAGCATCATCGGTCCTAGTTCTGTGCCAAATCCACCGATAAGCCCAAAAACAACTGGTACAAGAACAAGGGAAACAATCACTGAAAGCCTCTTTGTCATAATTAAAAATAGAAAAGTCCCAATCGTTAAATATCCTAATAATGTTAACATTTAATCCCCCCAGATTCCTTTTGTTCACTTCCCCTTTGTTACCTTTATCAATCAAAAAATCTTCTTGCTTTTTTTCCCCTCCTTTTTCTTTTAAACTTTTAGTCTTACAACCTTAACGATGCAAGACGCGTGCCAAAAGCATCTTTTGAAAGGGTAAAGGTTGATCCATTCTGCAAAAAACCTGATGATTCAAGCCTTTCTGGCAGAATTTAAAAAAGAAAGTGTTATTCCTTTTCGATAATCTATCGTCAAATTAATTACACAATTTTCTAATTATTTAGAACAAAAAAAGGGAGTTCACTCATAAAAATACTGCTACTACAATGAGTTCTCTACATTTCTAACATTTTAGAAATATCAAGTTCCTATTCTAAATATTTAGAAATCTATATTATAACGCTTCATCTTGTTATATAAGGTAGCCAATGAAACCCCTAATGCATTAGCTGCCTTTTTCTTTTCTTCTACGCCAGCCCCAAATCTTTTTATAGTTTCTTGAATGAATCTCATTTCGGCTTCTTCCATGGCTTCTCGTAAAGTTTTATTTGCGCCATTTTCATTCGAATCCTTAAGGTCGATACGGTTTTTTGTAATGATATTAGGCAGATGCTCCATTTTGATTTCTGTTCCCTCGACCATACAAGAGGCATAATCAATCATATTTTTTAATTCGCGGACATTGCCTGGCCATTCATAGGTTTGTATAAACCTTAAGGTATTCCTGTCGATTGTATAGTCAGAAGGCAAATGATCTAACGACAAATTCATGATCGATGAATGTAGGAATGAATCCACCAATTCAGGTATATCTTCCTTTCTTTCACGTAGTGGGGGAATTTGTAGTCTGATGACATTCAGCCGATAAAATAAATCCTCACGAAAGCGGTTCTTTTTAACAAGTTGCTGCAAATCACGGTGGGTTGCAGCGATAATTCTTACATCTATACTCCGTTCATTTGTTTCTCCGACTCTGCGAATCTTTCTTTCTTGTAAAACCCTTAACAACTTAGCCTGAAGATCATATGACATATCCCCGATTTCATCCAGGAATATCGTTCCCTTGTTCGCCATTTCAAATAGGCCGATTTTTCCTCCCTTTCTTGCATTTGTAAAAGCACCTTCCCCATAACCAAATAATTCGCTTTCCAATAGGGAAGATGGAATCGCAGCACAATTGACAGGGACAAACGGTCGATTTTTTCGTCGGCTTTCATTATGTATTGCTTGAGCAAACAGCTCTTTTCCCGTCCCACTTTCACCTGTAATTAGAATCGCTAAATCTGATTCGGCAACTCTTTCAGCCACATACACTACATCCTTAAGGCCCCTATTTTTGCCGATGATTTGCTTAAACGTATAGTTTGCTTTATGAAGAGAATTCATCTTCTCTTGAAGCTGATTTAATTTCTCCCCTTTTTGTTTTAATTCTTGGGTTAGCTTATGTACTTCGGTCAGGCTCTTACAAACAGATACCGCACCGATGACTTGATCATTTACAATAATCGGTGCCATATCTACAATATATTCTCGATTCCCTGTTTTCCGATAAACTCCTACCCTACCTTTTCGTTCGACTATTGTTTCAGGTAATTGGGCACCAGGACGAGATTCTCTTAACGGCTTTCCGATCATATCAGGAGTGGTCCCTGTAATTTTTAAATACTCTGGGTTAACCAGTCGAACAATTCCCTCATGATCAATGACAAGGACACCATCATTTATAGAGTGAACAATTGCCTTCCACCTTTTGATCTGCTCCTCGAGGGTAAGATTCGTTGCCCCAAGGTTTGAAAATTCTAACATCACTTTATCCCATCCTTTCTAATCCTAATATCTCGTTACTACTAATTAGTAGATGCTCTACTTGCAATCCTCACCATTCTCATTTTAGAAATAGCGCTCAAATTTCCGTGTTTTTCATTGTTTTGTATCCCTATTTTACCAAAGGAGACGGATTACGGATATTACTGGGGAACCTCTGCGTGATTTCGAACAGATTTGTGCGCAAGATACTCCGTGAGGCTGATTGGATAAAAATACGCAAAATATAGATTAAATAATCTGAGTTTCTACTATAGTAACGAATATAATAAAAATGTAAGATAATCATACAGTCGATACTAAAAGCTCACATGTCTTTTGTAAGAAAAGAAATACCGAAGCTTCAGATGCAAGTAAAGGTGGCGAAAAAATTGCAACGGATGAAAAAGTGGATATTGCTGGCGGTCTTGATCACGCTCATTGCTGTTGTTTTTGTGGTTTCTAATCCATTCCTTCAGCAACATGGAGAAACACAGTCTGAATTAAAAATCGTTGCCAATATGATTAAAAGAGAGCCTCCAGTAAAGAAAATCAAAACTATCGATATTAACGAGAAGCAGATTTTTCAAGGAGACTTGCTATTAGTCAACAATACCTTTCCGATTAAACAAATTAGTATAAAAGAAGATATTGTACCATTATCTACAATAGCGGAAATGGGGAAACAATTCGGGACAAGCATTGATTCTATTTCTCTATCAAAGGAAGCTGGACTTGAATTCTCAAAGATGATGGAGGCTGCGAAAAAGGATGGGTTAGTTCACTTTTCTGTGAATAGTGGGTTTCGTGACTTTGAACAACAAGCAAAGCTCTATAAAGAGATGGGACCTAGTTACGCTTTGCCACCGGGGTATAGTGAACATAATCTAGGCTTATCAATTGATGTTGGTTCGATATTGATGAAAATGGAAAGTGCACCTGAAGGAAAATGGATGGAAGAAAACGCTTGGAAATACGGGTTTATTCTACGGTATCCAAAGGACAAAACAGACATTACCGGAATTGAATATGAGCCTTGGCACTTTCGCTATGTGGGTTTGCCCCATAGTGTGCTTATGAGGGAAAAGAATTTCGTGTTGGAGGAATACATAGATTATCTAAAAAAGGAAAAGACCGTGATGACAACTGTTGACGAAAAAGACTACTACATCTCCTACCACCCTGTTTCAGAAACACTTGAAATCGTAGAACCAATCTTTTCTCAATATGAGATTTCTGGGAATAACCTAGATGGGGTCATTGTGACAAGATATCAGTAGAGATTCCGAAGGGGCTCGGTAAAACGAGCCGAGCAAAAAAATGGTGCCAGTAAAATTACAGGCACCTCAAAAGGACATATCTCCTTAATTACTTTAATACTTACAAACTTTATCTGTACACTCATTATTATTTTTGTGCTAAAACATTAATAAATTCCCTCATGTAATCTGGTAGGTCTGGTGGACGGCGGCTTGAAATAAGATGTCCATCGGTCACAACAGGTTCGTCATACCAAACCGCACCTGCATTTTCCATGTCATCCTTAATTCCTGGAGTACTCGTAACTTTTTTCCCTTCCAAAATCTTAGCTGAGATCAATACCCAGCCTGCATGACAAATCTGTCCGATTGGCTTTTCGGCATCGTTCATTTGCTGAAGCATAGATAATACTTCAGGAAACCTACGAATTTTATCTGGTGCCCATCCTCCCGGTACTAAAATGGCATCATAATCCTCTGCTTTTATATCACCATACGCAAATTCGGAAACGGCAGGGACACCGTACTTCCCTATATATTTCTGCTTCGCTTCTTCACCAACAAGATCAACAATAGCACCTTCTTCTCTAAGCCTCAAAACCGGGTACCATAGTTCAAGATCTTCAAAGTCGTGATGAATAAGACCGATAATTTTTTTTCCCTTTAAACGCATTACATAACCATCCTTTCATTAGCAGTTTATTAATAGTAACATTTCCTAAAGTGTTCTTAAACAACTGTTTACTTGAATATTCGTTCGTATGTCATTTTGCTTGATAGAATCGAGTATCTTAATGTAGGAAGGAGGTTAACCTCGTCAGTATAATTGCCATTATCCCCGGAATCAAAAATCAATCACCCGTCCCCTCCCCACAACATTTGAACGCAATGGTTGTAAAGTAGTGGATTTACGAATTTGTTCGAATTGGTGGGGCTGCAGGTTCATGACTTTTCTTACTTCATGAAAATGAGTAAACCCGGTTCTCTTGGTTCTTTCCTCGATAAACTTTTCGGCTACTTTCAAATCAATCCCTGGGAGAGATAATAAATCCTCAACAGTAGCGGTGTTAAGATCCAACGTTCCCTCCTGTGGACGGACAAAACCTACATTTTCATTTTCCACTTCAGTCGTTTCGGTCGTGGTCATTCCAGGAAGTGGCGGAGGGGTCATAGGCGCAGACGTCTGCTGCCCGAAATCACTTAAACTATGTAAAAACCGCCATTGTTCCATCCCTTGCTTCCACCCATACGTAACCTCAGCTTTCACCTGACCACTGCTAATCATTTCTTTTACCATTCCAGTGGAATAGGGCCCGTATTGCTCTCCTTCAATGGCTAACATCCATTTTTCACTATTTGGCTCATCCACAGGCAAGGATGGGGGATTCGCCTCGCGCTTTTCTCCTGTTTGATTTGAAAGTTCAACAAAATACGACTGAAGATGTTTCAACAGGGCAATTAATTCCTCCTGTTTTATACCACTTACAGCAAAATTCACGACAAGGGAAGAACTCACATCGACCTCATATTTCCCATGTGCAACAATTTCTGCATTGACAAAATCATCCCATGAAAGATACCCTTTTCTGACAGTTGCTGTCCAATCCTGGTTCACATATAGTCCATTCTTGCAGACGGCAAATCCGTACTTACAAGAGCCAAAGACGGTACCATCCAAAACCGCAAGCACTTCATCTTCAGGTGGGATTGGAAATTCAGATATCATCCTATTTAACTTTTTCTGTGAAATTGCCTCACCGACATACCAGGCCCTAGAAACATAGGCATCACAAATACTCAATAAGTCCTTAACTAAGCTCACCCAATGATCACCTCTGGATATTTAACGTTACGACAATAGAGTGGTCTTCTAGCACCTGTTCCTGCTCAATCTTCAATCCTTTCTCTTCCACCTTCTGCAGTAAATGCTGGTAAACCTCATTTTGAATATACCTTTTATATTCATCATCTACTACTGAAAGATGACGAAAGACTGTCTGCATGTTCACCTCTGATGAAAGCTCCACTACAATCATACTATCTGGACTTCCCTGCTTAAAGGTCATGTTCGCACCCGCCAAATCACACCTTATTTGTCCATTCTCTAACTCAATCGGCTGTATTCCATTATCGAGTAGCACTTGTTTTAATAACGACTTGTCGCGAAAATTGGTTGGAAAAGTTAGATTTAGCGGCTTTTGGATCGTGGAAGTCTCAACTTCTCCTCCAAAAATATTACGTCCAGAACGTACATCAATATTTTTCATAAATTCCTTAATCCTACTTGGCGGATCATAAGAAGAAAAAATCGCATACCACGCACCATCTCTGAACTCCCAGAAGAAAAATTCCTTTTCACCCCGAAAATGGGTTTTAATCATCCCACCCCATTTTTCCGCATCGTAGCCACATTTCTTGACGGTCACAATTAGATCCCGCTCACTAGTAAAATTTGCTTTTTTTAGAATTTCATTTGATTTTACAAAATCATTAAAACCTTCTTTTCCCATCACTACCCTCATCGCGAGGGCGACAGGAATCAACGTTAAGGATACCGACATCGGAAAATTCCTCCCTGTAAAAGTAAAAATCAGGGAGCCATCTCTCTTGGACAGCTCCTTGATTTCAATGATCATTTATTCTCCAACTTATTATGCTGCGTTTGTTGAATACGAACCTGTTCTGTTTCATAAAATTCCTCTGTATAAGTAGATTCCACCGTTTCAGCACGAAGAAGTTCTTCAATCAATTGAATATAATTCGTACATTTTTCGCCCTTAATCCCCTTGGTCTCCGCTTCAATTCGGCCATCAGGGAAAATCCGCACTTGAATTTTCTGTTCCAAATTGGTACCTCCCTAAAAGTCAATTGTTCGTCCGCCTCGGTTAAACCGAACATCATCTTGAGTATGTTCAGGTGCTTTGTCCCCACCATCAGTTGCAGCTAACACAGGAACACCGATATAGTTTTCACGGTCCTCTTTAGGAGTTGCGGCTACCGCACGAACATTTGCCCAATCACGAATGGCTCGAATATGCTCTGCTTGGGTCACGGACAATGGAACTGTGTTTTCAATCGCCCTCTCAAAATCCTTTAGTATAATCGAGCGATCATCTGCAAAAGCTTCGAAAAGGGCATCAATGACAAGCTGTTCAATTTCCGCTCCCACAAAACCTTCACATTTTATCGCCAAGCTCTCTAACACTTCATCATTTAATTCAAAAGTTCCAATGACATCAGGGTTTATTAAGCGTTTCTTCATATGGACCTTTAAAATTTCCTTCCGTTCACGCAATGTCGGGAGATCAGCGAAAAAGATTTCATCAAATCGGCCTTTTCGCATTAGTTCAGGAGGAAGGCTAGAAATATTATTGGCGGTCGCAATCACAAAGACCGGACTCGTTTTTTCTTGCATCCAGGTCAAAAATTGCCCAAAAATGCGTGACGATGTCCCACTATCTCCTGCACTCGTGATGCCGCTAAATCCTTTTTCAATCTCATCGATCCATAGAATCGACGGAGAAATCGCTTCTGCCGTTTTAATGGCCTTTCGCATATTTTCTTCACTGCTGCCAACAATCCCGCTAAAAATACTTCCCATATCTAATCGTAACAGCGGAAGCTGCCACATAGAGCTAATTGATTTACTAATTAAACTTTTACCACACCCTGGCACACCAGTAATAAGGACCCCTTTTGGTGCAGGAAGACCATACTTTCTTGCTGAGTCCAACCAGGATTTATTTCGTTTGGATAGCCAGCGTTTAAGATTTTCTAATCCGCCAACGTCTTCCATCCTTACTTCACTTGTGATAAATTCCAAGATTCCTGACTTTTTAATGATTTGTTCTTTTTCTTCTAAAATAACCTCTAGATCATCAATAGCCAGATTTCCATCTTCGACCATTGCCCGCGCAAACGCATTTTCCGCTTCCGAAAGTGTTAAGCCTAGTGCAGCTTTTGCTAAGCGTTCCTTCTCTTCATCCGTTAAGGAAATTTGAATTCTGCCACTTTGTTCATTGACATAAATCATCTCATCAAGAACTTTCATGATCTCCTCAAACGTTGGCAGCTCAAAATCCACGATTGTGATATCTTTTTGTAAATCTTCGGGTAGTAATAAAAATGGAGAAGTAAAAATGACATTGATGGGGTGAACGCTACGCTTGATAGAATTTAGCATATCTCTTAATTTTCGAATCACTTGAAAATCCGCAAGTTTTCCCTGACCGCCAAAGTACACATGAAAATCCTGTAAAACCACAATGCATGGCCGATCATATTTTTCAATAAATTCCAATGCTTTTAATGGCGCCTTTGTATCACTTTTTGCTTGACCATTCCCATCAACGACTCCCGTTGTCACTCTCCAGGTTAATACTTCTCTTGTTGTTTTGATCAACGCCACATCATGTGCGACGGAACGAATGAGCGATAAGACCCGATCCTCTTCCCACGTTTGGATATATAAATAAGGAAAACGTGCTTTTAATAAATTGGCTAATATCTCTTTTGTTTTCGATTGATTTCTAGTTTTCACTACAGTGACCTGCCTTTACTTTTGTTAGAAATCCACGCGCCTTCCCGATTGATATGGAAGTGCGGATTTTTCTGTTTGGGAAAATTCCACACGGTGTTTGATTTTTTCAGCGGTATGCTGCTTGATGCCGATTGTTTGTACAAATTGTTCAAACGATTGGTATCCCCCGATCTCTTGACGCACTGCGACGATTCGTTTCGCTAAAATAAGGCCAATCGCAGGAATCGATGCAATTTCCTCTTTGGTTGCTGTGTTGAGATCCATTTTTTCAACTTCAGGGATTGGGGGTGTTTTTGTATCTGGCTCAATCTTTGGAGCCGTTTTTGGTTCTGCTTCTTTGTCTGCAGTTTGTTTCACTCGCTGCTCCGATTGGAATTCCTTCCTCTTCGCCAATCGCCTTTTTGCCTCTTCACGAATCTTTTCATTCTTTTCATGTTCCATCTCTTTTATGACCTCTAATTGAATTAAAAAGACAGAACGGATTCGGATGACATGGACAATAGCTATTATCCATGAGGAAATGGCAACCAAAGCCCCTATACCACTATCCGTATTTGTCATTGCAAAAATAAAAGCCCCAAGGTAAATAAGCGCATATAATATCCACTTTACATTTCGTACCCTAAAGCCCACATAGAAAAAGGAAAAAAAGGTCAATACTCCAAAAGGCGCGAGCACGAATATCATCCACCAACTTTGGAGCCATTCCCAGCCTTTTCCTCGGTTTGCGTGACTCTTAAACACCTTTCCCACCTCCTTATTTTCAGGATAAAATTTCACTTTTGATTCCTACATCCCTCACTGTTCTACCTTCGTTCCTATGAATCCAAGCTGATAAAGCATCTGCAAATCGAGAGGCTCTGCCATTCCATTTGCTGAAATCGTACCATTCGGATGGATTCGAATTTCTAGCTTATTGCTTATCGTTTGTAAATATTGTTCAAGATGTTGATAGAAATCGCTTAAAAACCGATATTGCTGATTTTTAGATCCAATCCAAGGCCGGCTGAGATCATGCTGACTTTGAATATACGGTCCATCGATTAATAAATCCGTTTGCTCCAATAGAGCGTTCCAAACCGGATTATTAGCGTTCTTTATTTTTTCATACTCATAACCTGTAAATGTCACAATGGATAGACCCAATTCTTTCACACGACTTGCGAGGATGCTAAGAGGATGGGCTTGGCTAAAAGGCTCTCCCCCTAAAAAGGTAACCCCTTCAAGTTCTGGATTTTTCTTCAATACACCTTCGATATCATGGAAAATTTCCTCAATCGTCATGATAGTTCCGCCATCAAAAGACCAGGTGTTTGGATTAAAACAACCTTCGCAGTGAATCGGGCATCCTTGTACCCAGATACAGTAACGCACCCCAGGACCTTCCACCTTCGTTTCCTTCACAATTCTCGATATACGGATGGAGGACACAACATCACCACATTTCTATACATTCTCATAATCTTCCAACTATATTTTAATATAGATTACACATGATTGACAGTCATTCCGGCTTAATAGGATAATAGGCCCAGGCCCTAAGTGCACTCTAAAACAGACGAAGGATTGCAAAGGGGAAAGCATCATACTTGTAAATGAAAATGAACGTACCTCAAATTGACCAAAATCGTGGAATAAATCGTTGTACAAGTGAGGGGAATTTGAAATAATTGTTAGGATAGGAATGTAAAGACATACAACTATGAATCTTGTTAAGAAGAAAGGTAATTACTAATGTATTAGTTATGCCGTACCGCTTCTTGAAGCTCCATTAGTTGAACAGTGATATGGAGGTATCGACTTATTATGCAGTCAATCGAGATACAAATGTTACCTTGTAACGAGAGTACAAATATAGTGGAAATGGAGCACATTGCGAACATAGTTAACCGTGTATATGCGGCATCTGAGGGAAGTCTTTGGATACCTGGTGCTTTCCGTACGACAGCAGCGGAAGTGGCAGAGTTAACGAACAGCGGTGAGATTGCCGTAGCTCAATCAATGGGGCAAATTGTTGGTTGTGTCCGTGTTCGACAGGTTGACAAAGAAACGGGAGAATTCGGAATGCTAGCTGTGGATGATAAATACCAAGGGACTGGCGTTGGACGAGAGCTAATCCGCTTTGCTGAACAGAAGTGTCAAAAAGAACAATTTCGTAAAATGCAACTTGAATTGTTAGTACCTCAGGAAGGTTCTCACCCAGACAAAGTAATCTTGGGAAACTGGTATTCTCGTATCGGCTATCAACCGATTCATACAGAAACCATAGATGCTTCGTTCCCAAGGTTGGCGGAGATGCTGGCTATCCCTTGCAATTTCATCGTTTTTCAAAAAGAATTAAGATAGCAGCAAGATACTCTATATAAGGTCTCGCCAACGATTTGACGAATGGAAAACTAGAACTAGCAATTCAAGTTGGTAGAATCGGAAGATTTGGCGGAAGAATACGGAAAAACCAACCAAGAATTCCTATAGTCTTTGTCTTATTTCGCACAGAACGCGAAAAAAGTTGAATACTTCGTTAATGTTAAAAGTTTCAAGTGCGATGATGGTCAATTTGTCAAAGGTGACGTAATTCACGATGACACAACTGGAATCCAAAATTGCTATTAATAAAATACTATCCAGAATTGGTGAATCATCATTAACCATTATGTATTTACATATTTTTTTATTAACTGTATTAGCAGAGTATACAAAAAGGGATATTTGGCTAATAATCTTAATCTCAATAATCATTCCAAGTATCATTCATCAAGTATTCAAGACCACACGAATAACATCCAAACTATTCTTAGGAATTCAATCTATACAAAAACAAAAGCCGCCAATCATATAGTTGTGAAAGGCGGCTCTACATGCTAGATTGCATGTACTTGCAAATAATATTTAGGTTTAGTAGATGTTAATAAAGTACCAGTTTTCAACAAGGCCACTGAAAAACTAACGTCAATTTCTCACTTATCAATTACTTCTTAGTAATTAAAAAAGGGAAGCATTTGAATATTTTTGCTTCCCTTTTAATGTTTCATTAAATCAATTATTGTACTTATTTCTTTCTTGTAGTAGTGTGCCAATGAGTAATAATCTACCAAAAAATCTAAGGATGTTTCCTAGATTCTAAATTTCTTCTGACATTTCATCTGCCCGCTTCGATACTACCATTAGGCTCATAATGAACACTGAAGCGATACTACCTAAGGTTAGCCCCAAAATAAATAACAACATAAAAAATGCCTCCTACTAAGGTATTTCACAAATCGTAGAAGGTTCTTGTATTCGGCAACTGGCTGGCATCATCCTAGGATTTTAGCCCCTATAGTTTTGCGCCGCCACCTTTCAATGGCTTTGCCCTTTCGTACGATTTATGCCTTTTATCCTAGCATAACCCACTATTCGAAAATGAACAGTGCCTAAATACCTATATTAAGTAGTTATCTTTTCCTTTGTATCCAAAAATACTTTTTCATTACTACTCTATGACAAGCGTTACTGGCTTGCGCTTAATGGCAAGGTGTATGTCTACGATTACCAAATTAAAGAATGGTACATCTACGACAATATACACGCTTCATCATTCATGGTGTTTAAAGGTTATTTGTATTTTGGTAGCTCAAAAGATAGGATGGTCTACCGATTCAAGAAGACAGAGCATTTGACACCTTATAATGATGATGGAAAACCTATTAATGCGTATTGGTGTTCTAAAATGTTAGATTTCAATGTTCCTGAACGATATAAAATTATAAATCGTATCTTTTATTCATTAAAACCAAGTGACCATACATCTTGTAAGTTGTATGTTCGAACAGATAGAAAAGATGTAAGCTTTGTAGATCTAAAACGTGGGGATAAATTAATTTTCCTAATTTTTGATTTTACTCGTTTTTCTTTTAAAGCTTCAGATGTACAACAAGAAATGAGTAAAAAGTTAAAAGAGAAAAAAGGTAACACACTTCCAAATTAGACTCGAAAATAACGAATTAGACGAAAGTTTAGGTGTGACTTCATTAGGCATCAAGTGGAACACACAAAACGAGGTGAAATAGATGTTTACCAAAATAAACAACTTTGTAAAGAAAATTACAGATTTGCCCGACATCCCTTCTCCTACCTATACTGCCTCTCAATTAAAAGAACAGTTTAAGACTCCTTCTGATGAATTACAAGAAGCTCATAATCGATTGGTTGACGAATTAACCGCAGAGAGTGCATCAACTAATATCGGAGCAAAGAAAACGGATGGAACGTGGTGTACTTTATGGCGCTAAAGCTGGTGACATATTGAAAGCCGTAAGACAAGGGCAAGCTATACAATTGTTTGTTAACAATGTCCTGTCATCAACTTTTGTTTTAAAACCTGAACAGTGCTATATTCTCCCCGAAGATAGACCAATAATGGCAGGCGTATCATGGAGAGATAATACACGAAATGTATTTTATGATTCCGTTAAAGTCTATCCAGAATCCAAGCCTAAATATATGCACTTATCAACCGATGATGTAATAGAGATGTTGAAAGAATTAAGCACAGGTAATTACAATTCAGTGTGGGATCATCCTATCTTTGGATTTTTCAAGGCGATGCACGATAAATATGGTGCGGTGTTTTCTTTGTATTGTTTTAATAAGGATGGTAGTTGGAATTTAAGTCAAATGACTACCAAGTTTAAGGATGAATTTAGAAAAGCTTCTAGTTGGTTCAGATTTGGATTTCATGCTTATGAAATGGCAAGTAGGTATGATAGATTCTATCAGTTCAACAGATGCGCTGAATCATTACAATTTATTCCTGAACGCAATTAAGAACTTTGCATCACCGTACTGTATCGATGTTATGCTGAGAATACACTACTACACAGGGAATATTGATTCCGTTAGATTGTGGAGAGATGCAAGAGTGGGAGTAAAAGGTTTTCTGAGTGCCGATGATACGAGGGCAGTAGTTTATTATTTAAACAGTTTGCAACGTGATATACTTTGGTGAAATGTGATGATTTATATGATCCTGTTGAAAAGTTATATTTCGTACGTACTGACGTTCGCCTTGAAAATCATTCTAACCCCATTTCAGTATTAGAATCACGTAAGACAGACAATACGTATGCAGGACAACAGAACATTCAGTGTATTTTCACTGATGAACAATACTTATATCAAGAAAGCATGAAAACAAAGATTGATAACGCATGTAAATGGGCTTTGGAAAATGGCTATACTTTTGCGTTCCCAATGGATAATATCCAAGAGTGTTAATTCGGCTGTTTATTTAGGTATAAGGTTAGAAAAATTTACTATTATATAAGATAAAAAATGTCTAATTGTGTCTTTGCTGATTTAACTCATTAGTATAAACTATAATAGTTAAATTAAAATTGAGGTGAGTAAATGAATCGTTTAGAGCAATTAGACTCGATAAGAGGTATTGCTGCTCTTATTGTTTTTATTAATCATATGTTTTTAATCTTACCTATCTTTACAAATGAAATTGAGGACAGTAACTTGTTTGTAGGTTTATTAAAAAATAGCCCTCTAAGCATTGTATGGGCTGGACATGTAGCTGTTCTTATCTTTTTTATTTTAAGCGGATTTGTACTTTCATTAGCTTTTTATTATAAACCACAAAGATACAAACCCTTTTTAATTAAACGGTTTTGTCGATTATACATCCCGTTTATAATTGTTTTGCTTCTATCAATATTATTGAATCTTATCTTTTATCAAGGAGAAATTAAAGAAGCAAGTAATTGGATAAATAATCAGTGGTCAAATATTAGTTGGGAATCTATTCTTTCACATGTACTATTTTTAGGTAATTATGATACCCATGTGTTTAATCCACCGATTTGGTCTCTAGTACATGAAATGCGGATTTCAATAGTGTTTCCTTTTATTATGTTTTTTATTATTCGTTATAAATGGAAATCAATTTTTGGGGCATTTGCACTGTCGATTATCGGTTTCGGTTTAAGTGTATTAACTGGTGCATCAAATATTGACCTGTTTATTACTCTACACTATGCATCTTTGTTTATCTTAGGGGCATTATTGGCAATGTATAAAGATACATTTAGTGATTGGTATCAATCACTGAGTAAGAATACTAAATTTATTCTAGTTTTATTTAGCCTATTACTTCTCACCTACTCCTATTGGTTTATGCCGAATGTAAATATACTTCACATAAAAATAATTAACGATTGGGTTTCAGCCGTAGGAGCATTAATTATCATAGGTGTATCTTTGTCATCAGCAACATTAATTGGATTCTTAAAAACAAAATTTGTATTACAAATGGGTAAAATTTCATTTAGTTTTTATCTTACTCATTTCGTAGTGTTACTAACTTTTCTTTACACCTTATCCGGAACTCTGCCTATTTGGATGATTTGGATCGTGACTTTCGTAACTACTTATGCCATTTCAACACTGTTATATAATTATGTCGAAAAGCCATCCATAATTATCGGTAGGAAGTTTGCTTCTCCGAAAAATATCGAGAGTAGCAAGAATGGATTAAAAGTAAGTTAAGTTATCGGGTAAAAATGTGACAAGAATAATAATATTAACCTAAAAACCTTCGGTTACTCTATGTATCCGAAGGTTTTTAGGTGATTTATTTTTTCTTTCCACAACTAATACACTTTTCACTGTAATAATCATATTTATGGTATCTACAAAAAAAACAAATGATAGATTTTAACTTTTTCATGTTCTGTTACTCCTAAGATGTTTAGTTTATATAATCAATCATAATGGTTTAATGTTATTCACCTATTACAAACCAATAAAAAAATATGACAAAGTTATTAAAATAAAGCTATAAATGATTAGTTGGAAGAAAGAAAGAGCGACATAAAGATTTTTAAGGATTCTCACTTTGAGAGTCCTTTTAATTTGTAAAAGGGGTGAAATCATGGCAACAATCCCAACAGATGTAAAACAACGTATCAATGATATATACAATCAACAATGTAATACCCAATTAGGTGAATTACGAGCAGAGCAACAACGTGAAACTACTGCCATTAACACACAGAAAAAAGAAACATGCCAACAGTATTATGACAAGAGAAATCAAGCCGACGTAGTCAACTTTCAAAATGGTGTATCACTTGATCTTGTCGGAGCAGTTAAAGAAGGTTATGAAAAAGGTGAAGGTGGTACTGGAAGCAACATCACGAATGCAGGTGCTTCATTATTAGGCGAGGTTGTCGGTAACATTCCAGGAGGAAACTTATTAACAAACCAAGTTAACACCGATAAAAAAGTCCCTTTCACTGATCTTCAATACAAAGAGTTGTTTGGGGAACGTGATCCTAACCGTTTTGGAACAGGTTTAACGGTTGCTAAAACAGTCCAAGACCCATTATTCGAAATTTTACCTTATGGCGCTTCGCAAGTTCGGAAAACTACCCAAGGCGTTGACGCAATCTGAATTGAGGCTGTATATAAAGGGGACAATGGTACTATTCCTTTTATAAGGCCGAAAAGCGAATTACAATATCCAGTCAAAACAAATCCATTGAACAATTTAAAAATAGCTACTATGGGACCAAGTTCTACATCTGACGCTAGGGAATATTATGATAATGAGCGAAAACCTCTAACCAAACTTATTTATCATTAATTTTTATGGTCTCTCTAGCACTCATCACTCCATGATTTAAGTCATTATTCATTGTAGAAACTCTCACCAATCTGCCTGTATTTAATATGAAACGAAAAGATCCGTCCCCAGGATCCCTTTTGATTACTATCAAGCTACTTTTCTTGTTCTTACTTCAAGTAGAACTCCACCAAATACAACCTTTCTTAGCCTAATTCTAATAGGTTGTAGCTATTGTTACAGTTTGTGGAATTTCAAGAAATTACTGCGACCACGTCTAACATTGATGTAATTCCATATTATTTCTATTGTTATCTCTATGAAACAAGATTATAATTCATAGTAGTTTACAATTTTAGACAAAAAGGGAGAAAAAAAGTGGAGAAACAACAAAAAAAGAAAATTAGCACAGGTAAGAAAATACTAATCTCTGTTCTTAGTATCTTTATTGTTATAATTCTTGGAGTCGGAGGGTATGCATATTACCTTTATCATTCAGTACAAAAAACAGCAGTAACGATGCACAAGCCAATTGACCGTGAAAAGTCTGAAAAGCGTACGGAAGAGATTGTTTTTGAAAAACGAGAGCCAATTTCAGTATTACTAATGGGGGTTGATGCACGTTCTGGCGATAGAGGTCGATCTGATTCATTAATCGTGCTTACTGTTAACCCTATTGATAAATCAATGAAAATGGTAAGTATCCCAAGAGATACAAGAACTGAAATTGTCGGTAAGGGATTCCAGGATAAAATCAACCATGCCTACGCATTTGGTGGCCCTGAAATGACAATTAATACAGTAGAAAACTTTTTAGATATTCCAATAGATTATTTTGTTCAGGTAAATATGGAGAGTTTTAAGGATATTGTTGATGCAGTTGGTGGAGTAACTGTAAATAACGGCTTTGAGTTTAGTTCCAGTGGATACACTTTTAATAAAGGACAAGTTAATTTAAATGGTGACCAAGCATTAGCTTATGCTAGAATGCGCTACGAGGATCCTCGTGGTGACTTTGGACGCCAAGACCGTCAAAGACAGATTATTATGGCCGTAATTAATAAAGGTGCAAGCTTTTCTTCTTTAACAAATTCCGGTGAAATTCTATCTGCAATTGGAAAAAACATTCAGACCAATATGACCTTCGACGAAATGGTCGATATTCAAAAAAATTATAAAGAAGCACGACATAGCCTTGAACAGTATATGGTTAAAGGTAGCGGAACAAAGTTAGACGGTATCTATTATTACATCGTTCCTGAGAATGAGCGTACGTCTTTGTCATCCACGCTAAAAGAGCATTTACACGTAAGTGAAACAGTAACAAAAAAATAACCTAAGGTATAGATTTGGCCCGATGAGTAATTGCTCATCGGGCCTTTTATGGATAAAATTTATTATAAGTTTTCATCTTTAAAATATATTAAATTAGAACGCTCTCACGTAGACCGACCAAGCAATAAACTAGATCATCAAATTTACGACACCGAGCTATTGAACTTACAGGTTTCCATTGAAATATTTAATAACCATGTGCAAATATCCCTAACTTGACGAAGCAAAAGGTCTTGGAGTTTCAAAACGTCTCCAAGACCCAAGACCCAACAAATCAAAGCTTATTCAAAGTTATTTCACATCGTAATACTTTACATACCAATCAGCAAACTGCTGCAAACCTTCTTCAATTGATGTTTCAGGTTTGAATCCAACTGCTTGTTGTAATCGTTCAGTCGAAGCATAGGTAGCTGGTACGTCACCTGGCTTAATAGGTTCGAAAATCTTCTCAAACTGAACTTCTTTTCCTAGTGAGTTACTTAAGCACTTCTCTAGTGTTTCGATGAATACCATTAATTTCTCAGGATTATTGTTTCCGATATTAAAGACCTTATGCTGAACTTCACCTTCAGGTGGATTACTTAATAAACGAGTAATTCCTTCTACAATATCGTCAATATAAGTAAAATCTCTATAAAGGTCATTTTCGAAATCACCATTATTAAAGATCCTTATTGGTTCTCCTTTAAAATATTTATCCGCAAATCCAAAGTAGGCCATGTCTGGACGTCCCATTGGCCCATAGACCGTAAAGAAGCGGAGTCCGGTTGCAGGTATTTTATAAAGGTGGCTATAAGTATGTGCCATCAATTCATTTGATTTCTTTGTGGATGCATATAATGATACAGGGTTGTCCACAAAATCTGTCTCCTCAAATGGAACTTTTTTATTTGCTCCATAAACAGAACTTGAAGATGCGTATACAAGGTGATCAACTGGATAATATCTACACGCCTCCAGAATATTATAAAAACCAATAATATTACTTTGCATGTAAACATCTGGGTTCTCAATTGAATAACGAACACCTGCTTGTGCAGCTAAATTGACTACAACATTAGGTTTATACTCTGCAAATAAATCCATAATTAAGGATTTATCTGAAATATCACCTTTAATAAAGGTGAAATTATCAAAGGGTTCAAGGTTAGCCAATCTTGTATGCTTTAAATTAACGTCATAATAGTCATTTATGTTATCAATTCCGATAACCTGACATCCTTGCTCTAATAGATTTTTAGAAAGATAGTATCCAACAAAGCCAGCTGCACCAGTAACTAAATATACTTTACTAGAATTAAGCGTTTTGAAACTCAAGATGCTTCAACTCCTTCTGGACAGTTCTTGTTGTAGGTTTTCTTCCAATTGAATGATATTCCACACCAGCGTCCTGCATATCCTCGACACGATATATGTTTCGACCATCGTATACTAAAGGTGTTCTCATTTGTTCCTTATATGTTTGTGGTGTAACTTCTTTGATTTCTCCCCACTCAGTAAACACAAAACACACATTTGCATCCTCTAAAGCATGCTCTACATTAGATACATAAGTAATACTTCCTCTACCATGCTTGCCTTCTGGATGAACTTTTGCAAAGTTTTCGGCACCTATTGGATCATATGCATAGATATTTGCCCCTTTTTCCAATAATAATGGTACATTTTCTAGAGAAGCTGCTTCTCTTAAATCATCTGTTCCTGGCTTAAAGGTTAAACCTAAAACTGCAACCTTAAGGCCTTCTAATGTAATTAGACGTTTACTAGCTTTCTTATAGAGCATCGTTTTTTGTTCCTTATTTACATCAATAGCAGCTTTTACAGTTTTAAGTTCATAACCGTTTTGTCTAGCAATATACTCAAGTGCTTTGGTATCTTTTGGGAAACAAGAACCTCCAAAGCCAATACCTGCATTTAAAAACTTATTTCCAATACGTTGGTCAAAACTCATTCCTTTAGCAACATCTTGAATGTCCGCTCCTACTAACTCACAAAGATTAGCAATATCATTCATATAAGAAATCTTAAGAGCAAGGAAGTCATTCGATGCATATTTGATCATTTCAGCAGAACGTCTATTAACTGAAACGATTGGTAAATTGAATGGTTCATAGATCTTCATTAATAATTCTTCCGCCCATTTACTTTCAGTTCCAATTATAATTCTTTCTGCATGTAATGTATCATGTACTGCAGATCCCTGGGCCAAAAATTCTGGATTTGAGGCAACTTCTACTCTAACATCATTCACTAAAAAATCCTGAATAAACTGCTCGACCTTATCATTGGTTCCAACAGGAACTGTTGATTTAACAACTACAAGACAATCTTTTTCAACCGATTCCGCAATTTGTCTAGCTACTGTTGCAATATATGATAGGTTAGCTGATCCATCTGGTTGTTCAGGAGTTCCAACTCCAATAAAAATTGCATCTGCATCTTTATATGCCGCTTTGTAGTCTGTAGTATAATTAATTCTTCCTTCGGCATAATTTTTCTGCATTAAGCCCTCTAAATCTGCTTCATAAATTGGAGACACTCCAGATTTCATTAACTTAACTTTATCTTCATCTATATCCACACAGGTTACCTGATGCCCTACTTCTGCAAAACAAACTCCAGCTACTAGTCCGACATAGCCAGTACCTGCAACTGCTATTTTAAACATATTTTTTACCCACCCCATAATTTTATTAATATATCACAAATCACTATGATTCATTGTTCAATCAAGGATCGAAATTAATAGCTAATTTAAGTTGTTATAAAATATTTATAATATAATACATCATTGAAAAATATATTTTAATATACGAAACCCTCGTAAAAAAAATATATCAACAAAATTAATTATAGCCTTAAATAAAGATACTGAAAATGGTAATTCTTATAATGTTTTTTCTATATAATTCTCCAAAAATTCGGGTGAAAAATACTTACATTGTAACTCTTTCATTATTTCGATCATCAAACTTCTTACTAATTTGAAGTGTTATTAAAATAAAGCAAAAATGTAATAGTGCTCCTGACACTCCGAAAAATGCTATTGCCATTAAGTCGCTTGAAAACCAGTAATATCCAACGGCTAACGCTGCTATGCGGGTAATCAACATAAAAATTGAAAACTTTAAATGAAAGGCTTGGGCAGATAAAACAGGAATTGCGGATACACATGGTCTGTTCACAAATCCAAAGAAAGACCACAAGGCTATCCATCTTGCGTATTCTCCAGCAGTACCCCATTCTGCCCCAAATACTAGACTAAAGAGTGTTGGACCAAAGATTATTACTATTCCAAAAGGGATAATTCCAACTGCTCCCAATAAGTAAGTTGCTTTTTTTATCAACCCAGTTAAAGTTTCCCTATTGTTTGCAGCTTCAGAAATCCTTGGATAAAATACATCGCCAACAGATTTTCCAATTAACTGAGATGGCATATTAAGTACAGTTTTACCAATGGAATAAAATCCAGCTGAAGCAGGACCAAAGAAACTTGTTAATAGTAAAATTGGTAAACTTTGTGATAAAGCATTTATAGAAACTTCTGGTGCTTTAAATATTGGGAAATCCTTATACTTTTTTGCGAGCTCAATTATAGAAGTTTTCTCATTATTAGATTGAATCTTTTCTTTTGCAACTAGGTTTTTCCCACCTAATAATAACATTAATGCTTTTAATGCCTGCCCTAAAACTGTAATGAATATAAGTATAGCTGCAGTTGGATTAATTGTCCCAATCCCAATTTTACTACCCTGAATGATAATTGCCTGAAAAAATGTCACTTTAGCAGTAATTTTGAATGCTTTGATCCTTATTAACCATTGTTCCATTATTTGTAGTAATCCTGAAAATAATATAAACAATGGTACTAGGTATAAAAAAGGAGCTATAGCCTCTAATTGAAAACTATTGATTATAATATCTTTGAAAAAAAACAATATAAGTGTAACGAACATCGACATGATAAATGTAATAATTAATGAAAGCCGAATAACACCAAATGCTTCATTATTTTTTGCTGGTAGGACAATTGCAGTTGGATATGTCAATGCCGCAACTGGTGAAAGAATTCCAACAAGTGCTGTAAATACACCTAATAAGCCATACGCATCTGGGCCGTATATTCTGGTAATAATAGGAGATACGGCCATAGTTATTGCTTGTGCAGCTGCTGTCCCCGTTGCAATAATTACTATATTACGCACAAATGGACTTTTACCTATACCTTTATATATTCTTTTCATACTAAGCCCCTTTGGTGTCTAATCAATAAAAATAAACTATAAATTTTTCTCTTTTTACAAAATATTATTCATAAAGTCTAATAATAAACTAGTGGCTTATTTTTTCATATATAGCCATATAGTTTTCAGACATTTTTTTTGCACTCAGATGTTTCTCAATAACACTTATTGTAGAATTTTTTATTTCTTCATAATTGTCATTAGCAATTAAATCATTCAATTTAATTATAAGACTGTTTTCATTTTCAGTTTTAAACAGTACACCAATTTGATCATCAAATTTAAAGAATTCCTTGTGAGGTTCAATATCTGAAAGACAAATTGGCAATCCAGAGGCTAATGCCTCTAATACGGAATTTGGAAAACCCTCAGCTTTAGATGCAGAAATGAAATAGTCTGATGCTCTTAAATAATCTGAAACCTTATCTGTTCTACCTAAAATTTTGACATTATCATACTTTTGTGCGAAATGATTACATTCATTCCTTAAATGACCATCTCCAATTAATATTAATTCTCCGTTCTCACTTGCATTGCTGTTGACAAATCCTCTTATTACTTTTTCAGGATCTTTCCTTGAACTAAGATGTCCAACAGATATAATGATTTTTTTATCGTGTGGTAAATTAAGTTCCTCTCTTAATTTCTTCTTTTGTATGTCAGATATAGGAAAAAAATTATTTGTATCGACACCATTTTGAACAACACTTGTTTTTACATTATGTTTATCAACCATCTTTGAAATACTGTATGAACATGCAACAGGCGCCTCTATTTTTCTTAAAACATTTAAATGAACATATGCCATAAATTTACCGACTATTTTGCCATATGTCATAACATAATCCAATAGTGGATAGTTTCTTAAAGTAGCAACTCTTTTATATTCCTTTAAAAAAGATGCAGACATAAAATCTGATCTAATTCCTTGTGTGTGAATAATATCGGGTTTAAACTCATTTAATATTTTTTTAAGTTTTTTTGGACCAGTCAAAATTCCTTCTGCTCGGGAGAGTTGTAATGATTTAACCTCAATATTATTTCCTAGAAACTTTTCTATTAAAGAGTCTTCAGGTTCTGGTGATAATGTAATTACCTTAAAATTATACATATTCCGATCTAGGTTACTGACAATATTGAACAACTGATTTGTAGGTCCAGTTCTTTTTAAGGTTGAAACTAAATAAACAATATTTTTCATAACATGCCTCCTAAGTTTAGTATCAAAATTTTTATAAATATTGACCTACAAAAATTCAACTATATTTTTTCTTATATACTCTTATGAATGCAAAGAAGTACCCAAAAAAGAAATAAAAGGGTCTAAAATCGATTAATGTTGAAGGAAGATTAGCAACTATTAAAAATGATATTAAAAATATTATTAATGACGATTTAAGAAACTTAATAAAATCAGAATTATCCCGCATAAATTTAATAATTTTAAATAATCGTATATGCATATAGATAAATAAAACCGCACTTATTATTCCATATGATGCTAGTAATGTTACAATAAAGAAATGCAAACTCTGCTTTCTTTCTATCTCTGGATTCCATACATCTTGAATAATTATATTTCCTGCTCCAACTCCCATAAAATTACTTTCTTTAAATAATCTGATTCCCTCTTTTATCATGTGAATTCTTATATTAATTGAAGAACCAGTTCTATTTAATTGTTGAGCTATTGTCTCTCCAGTAGTCTCCTTAGTAATGACCCATAAAACGACTGGAGAAGATAGGATAACTAAATAAGTCAATATAATAAGAAAAAGCTTTCTACCCTTAACCTTATTTACCTTCATAAAAATAAAAAAGAATGCAGTAAGTTGTATAATAAATGCTAACTGTCCCAGCCTTGCTTCTGCGATGTGAACAGTAATAAAAATTAACGCTAATAATATTACATTCCGTTTAATTTTCATTTTCAATATAATTTCCGATAGCAGAAAGGGAGTAACAAATAACAAAAAGGTACTTAAATTATTTTCATTTGTATAAGTCGCTTTTGGTTTAAATCCTAATAAGTATTCTATTAAAGAA
>NZ_JBALOQ010000014.1:0-53808 GCF_036962705.1 Bacillus sp. JJ1562 | reverse complement strand
TTTTCAAAGAACTTTTTTGTTGCTCTCTCGAAGCAACTTTCTAATAATATCATCTATCTTTTTGATAGTCAATAACTTTTTTTATTATTATTTTAATTCGTTGCCACATCTCAGCGGCAGATATTTAATATACCACCTTGAAAGTTTTAAGGCAAGATTTTTTAGAAAAAAATTATATTAGAAAAGTTTTCCAATTAAAATACATAAAAAAACAGAGTGGAAATCCACTCTGTCTTCATAACTTATTTATGACGCATTTGCGGGAACAGTAATACATCTCTTATAGAAGGAGAATTCGTTAAGAGCATAACAAGTCGGTCTACTCCGATTCCTAATCCACCTGTTGGTGGTAACCCGTATTCTAATGATTCAACAAAATCTTCGTCCATCATATGAGCTTCGTCATTACCTTGCTCTCTTTCTTTTAGCTGAGCTTCAAATCTTTGACGTTGATCAATTGGGTCGTTTAATTCTGTAAATGCGTTGGCATGTTCACGACCCACTATGAATAGCTCGAAGCGATCTGTAAATCTAGGATCTTCTGGATTCTTCTTCGCAAGTGGAGAGATTTCCACTGGATGTCCATAGATAAATGTTGGTTGAATAAGCTTGTCTTCAATCTTTTGCTCGAAGAACTCATTCACAATGTGACCGTATTGCATATTGTCATTAATTTCAACATTATTTTCTTTTGCAAGTTGTCTTGCTTCTTCTAGGCTCATTTCCTTCCAGAAATCTACCCCTACGTATTCTTTAATTGCATCTACCATGTGGAGTCGTTTCCACTCTGGGTTGAGGTCAATCTCGTTTTCACCATAAGTGATCGTTGTAGTTCCTAGTACTTCTTGAGCAATATGGGCAACAAGGTTCTCTGTAAGGCTCATGATATCTTTATAGTCAGCGTATGCTTCATATAATTCGATCATTGTGAATTCAGGGTTATGGCGGGTTGAGACACCTTCATTACGGAATACCCTGCCAATTTCATATACCTTTTCTAATCCACCTACGATTAGGCGCTTAAGGTGTAGTTCAATCGCAATACGCATATATAATTCAATATCTAATGCATTATGATGTGTAATAAATGGTCGTGCTGATGCACCGCCAGGGATAGAATGCATCATTGGCGTTTCTACTTCTAAATAACCGTGATCATCTAAATAACGTCTCATCGCTCTGATGATTTTACTTCTTGTAATAAAGGTTTCTTTACTTTCCGGGCTCATAATTAAGTCAAGGTAACGTTGGCGATAGCGTTGTTCAACATCTTTTAATCCATGGAATTTGTCGGGTAATGGTCGTAATGCCTTTGATAAAATTTCAAATGAAGTAGCTTTAATAGAAAGCTCTCCTACTTTTGTTTTGAAGACAGTACCTGATACACCAACAATATCCCCAAGGTCTGCTATATTGAATATCTCATACTGTTCTTCTCCAACTGCATCAAGACGTACATATAGTTGGATTTGGCCAGTTAAGTCTTGGATATGAGTGAATCCAGCTTTCCCTTTACCACGCTTTGTCATAATACGACCAGCAATCGTTACACTGATTTCCTTTTCGTCCAATTGTTCTTTTGTAAATCCATCATATAAGTCGATAAGTTCGCGTGTACTATGTGTTCTTTCAAATCTTTTACCGAACGGGTCGACTCCCATTTCACGTAATGTATGTAACTTTTCTCTTCTGACAATCAATTGGTCATTTAATTCCTCATGATTCATTTTCATCAACTCCTATTTTGTTACATGATCTATAATAAAACGAATGCTTATAACTTGTCCTATTCCAATATAAACTTAAAGCAGAAAAACTGCCAGCGAAAACTGGCAGTAGGCTACTTACGGGTATTATAGTGTAGCGAACTTTTGATGTCAAACAACCTTCTCACTGTTTTGTTGCTTTTCTTCTTCATCTTCAACAAAGCTTTGTAAAAGTGACACTACTTCATTTCGTGTATTACAGTTGTTGATCTCAATCCGAACTTTTGCGCTACCACGGATTCCTTTTAGGTACCACGCGGCATGCTTTCTAAATTCCCTTACCGCAATCTTCTCATTCTTCAAATTTATTAAACGATCTAAGTGAAGAATGGATACATCAATTTTCCCTCTTACTCCTGGCTCTTCAGTTAGTTCACCAGATTCTAAATATTTAACTGTTTGATAGATCATCCATGGGTTTCCGAGTGCCGCACGGCCGATCATGACACCGTCACAGCCTGTTTCATCAAGCATACGTCTTGCATCCTGCGGAGTTTTAACATCTCCGTTGCCGATTACAGGGATATTTACAGATTGTTTAACTTGTTTAATAATATCCCAGTTTGCATGGCCCTCATACATCTGTAGACGTGTTCTTCCATGTAGAGCTACTGCATGACCACCCGCACGTTCTACGGCTTGGGCATTTTGAATAGCAAAAATATGCTCGTCATCCCAGCCCATACGCATTTTTACAGTAACAGGCTTGTCTACTGCGTCAACTACCGCTGAAACCATTTCATATATTTTATCTGGGTCTAACAGCCACTTTGCTCCCGCATCACATTTCGTAATTTTTGGTACAGGACATCCCATATTAATATCAATAATATCAGCAGTTGTGTTTTTATCGACAAACTTAGCTGCTTCTACTAGTGTTTCTTTCTCGCCACCAAAAATTTGAAGGCTTAGTGGTTTCTCACGTTCATCTATATAGAGCATTCCCATTGTTGTTGCATTTTTATATAGGATTGCTTTATCACTTACCATTTCCGCACAAACCAATCCTGCACCGAATTCCTTAACAGTTAGTCGGAACGCGGAGTTACAAACTCCAGCCATTGGAGCAAGAACAACTTGGTTTTTCATTTCGATGTCGCCTATTTTTAACAAGGTGATCCTCCTTCCTCATTTTCTTAGTAATCTATATACTAATCTAACCCTTTTGGGGTTAAGTCTTCGAGTGGTACTTTTAGTATTTCTGCAACCTCTTGTAAAAATGTTTTACTTGGCATTCGTGTTCCCCGCTCTACTTCCCCAACAAGGGATACGGATACCCCAAGGTCTTTTGCTAGACTTTCTTGAGTATAACCTTTCAACTTTCGAAAAGCACGAATACGTCTTCCCCACTTCTCCGCTTCCATATACGTACACCTTCTCTGTCTTGTAATTCATCTAGTAGTAAGGATATTGGTTTCGTTACTGCTGGAATTTGTAGGTTCTGGTCTATTTCAGCCAGTGGTACCAGAACAAATGCCCTCTCTGTCATTCGGGGATGTGGAACGATAAGACGCTCTGTTTCAATATTCTCATGATCATAAAGCAATATGTCAAGATCTAACGTCCTTGGACCCCATCTTATTTTCCTTTCCCTTCCAGACTCGAGTTCAATTTTTTGTAAAACCTGCAGCAAATCAATTGGTGATAAATCAGTATTAACTTTAATTACCATATTTAAAAATAGATCTTGATCTTCATATCCAACAGGATCTGTTTCATAGATTGAAGAAAAATCATTAATCATTATGTCTTGGTCTTGAATCGCTTTTAGTGCAGAACGTATATATATTTCCCGTTTCCCTATATTCGTTCCCAAGGCGATATATGCCGTATTATTCATGGTGTCGACTCCTTGTGATTTCAACAGCAACTGATTGGAGATGCCCGGGGATGGGCGGGTCTGGCTTTATGACTTTAATTGTACAGCTTGAGACCAGTGAAAAATGCTTCAAAATTTCCGCGGCAATTTTTTCAGCAACGGCTTCTAGTAGTTTATATGGTTTTCCCTCAACAATTTCTCTACATAGATTGTAAAGCTCTCCGTAGTGAACTGAATAATCTAGATTATCAGTCTCCCCCGCTTGTTTGACATCCACTTCCACCATTAGGTCGACAAAAAAGCGTTGACCTAATTTGGTTTCTTCCGTAAACACTCCATGATAGCCGTAAAATTGCATTTGGTTCACATAGATTATATCCATTATCGTATTTCACCTTTACCAACGAGAATATCCATCATTTTAGCCAGTCTTGCATTGACTTTCACATTATGGACTCGAACGATTTCACAGCCTTTTTGAATACCAAGACAAGTAGTGGCACCTGTTGCCTCATCTCGTTCCTGTGGCGGTAAATCAAATATTTGACCGATGAAGGACTTCCGTGAGGTTCCTAAAAGTACTGGATAACCTAGTTCACAAAAACGGTCTAGTTGCCGAATTGTTTCAACATTATCATCTAAGGTTTTAGCAAAGCCCACTCCTGGGTCTAGAATAATATTTTCATCTTTAACACCAGCAGCCTTTACAATTTCAATACTCTCTTGTAGGTCGATAATCATATCATCGATAAGATTTTTATAGTTTTTATCATCTCTATTATGCATCAAGATAATCGGCACATCATAGGCTGCCGCAACTTCTGCCATTTTAGGGTCAGCTTTTGCACCCCAAATATCATTGATGATATGAGCTCCCGCTTCAATCGCTTGCTTAGCCACCTCTGATTTATATGTATCGATTGATATCGGTACGTGAACTTCCGTTGCCAACGCCTTGATAATTGGAACCACTCTAGCAATCTCTTCCTCATCAGAGATTCTTTCATGTCCTGGTCTTGTTGATTCACCGCCAACATCAATAATATCTGCACCATCATTGACCATTTGTTTGGCGTGGTGAATAGCGGCCTCTAGGTCAAAATAAGAGCCGCCATCAGAAAATGAATCAGGTGTGATATTTAGAATCCCCATAATCATTGTCTTTTTGGAAAAATCTAATTGATACGGACCACATGTTATCGATGGTCTTTTGATTCTGTTTTGATCCATTTTTCAATCTCCTTTTTCACTGTTTACCTAGGCAAGTCCTATGTTATTTGAGTGGCACTGTTTCATTTTCACTTCTGATATATAATCTAATTACATTATTAATTAATTGTTTTCCTGCTGTAGTCATAATCGATTCCGGATGAAATTGAACACCCTCGATTGGGTATTCTTTATGGCGTATTGCCATGATTTCGCCAGCATCTGTTTCTGCTGATATTTCAAAGCACTCCGGAAGTGTTTCTTTTTTTACGATTAAAGAATGATAACGAGTTGCTGTAATGGTGCGTTCCATCCCTGAAAAAATGGTTTTCCCATCATGCTTAATTTCAGATGTTTTCCCATGCATAAGCCTTTGGGCTTTAATTACATCCCCTCCGAATGCTTGGGCAATCGATTGATGACCAAGGCAAACACCAAAGATTGGTATACGACCTGCAAAATGAGAAATCGTCTCCAGGCTTATTCCTGCCTCATTCGGTGTACAAGGTCCGGGTGAAATCATAATTAAATCCGGGTTTAGTTGTTCAATTTCCTGAATTGTGATCTCATCATTTCTTTTGACGATGATTTCTTCTCCTAATTCTCCAACATATTGTACTAAATTGAATGTAAACGAGTCATAATTATCAATCATTACGATCATTCTAGCTCACCTCATACTCAAATTTTTTTCTCACTCTACTTACTCAGCTCTTTGTTTAACTCTAGATCGTCTTAGATTTAAATGATGGTTACTTCATCCCTTAACTCTATTTCTATATTTTACATGATATACCCTTACTGGTACACCTTTGAATAGAAAAAAGAGCCTTCTCCTATTAGGATAGACTCTTTAAAATATTAACAAATATTATTATTATTGCTCGTCAAATTGATAAAGAACTGTACTTAAGTAACGCTCACCATTGTCTGGGACAACAGCTAGTACTTTCTTGCCTTTACCTAATTTTTTCGCAACCTGCAATGCTGCGTAAATAGCTGCTCCGGAAGAAATTCCTACTAGGAGTCCTTCTTCTTGGCCCGAACGGCGTGCATACTCAATTGCCTCTTCGTTTTTCACCGTAAACACTTCATCATACACTTCTGTGTTTAATACGCCTGGTACAAAGTTTGCACCTATACCTTGAATTTTGTGCGGGCCTGGCTTTCCGCCAGAAAGAATTGGTGAATCAGCTGGTTCAACCGCTACAATATGAATGTTTGGATATTTCTCTTTTAATACAGGACCTGCACCAGTGATTGTTCCACCAGTACCAATCCCTGATACAAACGCATCTAATTGATCGCCCATTTGCTCAGCAATTTCTTTACCAGTTGTTAAACGATGAACTTCTGGGTTTGCTGGGTTGTTGAATTGTTGTGGCATGAAATAACCGTGTTCCTTAACAAGCTCTTCCGCTTTGTTAACGGCACCTCTCATTCCTTCAGCACCCGGCGTTAAAACAAGCTCAGCACCATAAGCACGTAAAAGGTTGCGACGCTCCATACTCATTGTATCTGGCATAACTAAGATTGCTCTTAGACCTTTAGCAGCAGCTACCATTGCTAAACCAATACCAGTGTTTCCACTTGTTGGCTCAATAATAGTATCACCAGGCTTTAATTCACCTTTTTTCTCAGCTGCTTCAATCATTGATAAAGCAATTCTATCCTTTACACTGCTGCCCGGGTTAAAGAACTCAAGCTTCAAATAAACATCTGCACTATCTTCATCAACTAAGTGATTTAGCTTTACTACTGGAGTTTGACCGATTAATTCATATATTGAATTTGCTACTCTTGCCATGATTCCACCCTCAATCCCTACTATTTTTATTGGTTTTATCTACAATTTAGCAATTATTACCTTAAAAGTCAACGAATTTACTACGAGCAAATTGTGAATTTCCCCCAAAAATTACTGATGATTTTCAAAGAACCATTTGACACCAAGCTCTTTCCAGAAAGGCTCTACTGATATCGCTCCATTCATTTGGTCAATAGCAATTTGGCGCTTGATTTGGTCCTTAACATCATCATAAGAATAGGTTACCGCTTCAATTACTTCATGGAGAATAATGACCGCAAAGCCACCTTCCACCTCGATAGGCTCACTCCATTCATTTGACTTTAACTTACCAGCTACCTCTAAATAGCTATCCGGAGCATAGCCATTCTCCTTATTTGCAAATCCGAGTTCTCCACCCCGATTTGCTGAAAATTCATCAGTAGATTTCTCCATCGCAAGTGCTGTGAAGCTTGATCCATTTTCTAATTCATGACGTACTTGTTCAGCCGCATCTTTTGTTTTCACGACAATATGAGAAATGTGGTAAGACTTTGGAATTTCATATAAATGCTTGTTTTCCTCATAGAAATGTTTCATTTCTTCCTCAGAAATAACCGCGTCCTTTGTTAAGAGCTCTTCTAATAAAATGCTCAACTCAATTTGCTCTTTCCAATGCTCATCATCAATATTCTCATGATCGATAGTATTATACATTGTCTTGATTAACGTCAATTCACGGTCAACTGCATCCTCAGACAAAGCGATGTCATGCTTTTTAGCCATTTGACGAACAACTTCCTCATCAATCATTCCCTCTAAAATTTGTTTCCCATATCTGTCTTCAAGCTCAAGTAACCATTGTTGTCTTGTAATGGATGTTTCTCCGACTGTAGCCACTACCTCTTCTTCCCCGCTTGCAACTACAGACTTAGTCGCCTCAATCGTCTTTTCCTCAGACTTTCCTCCTGATTGACCAGTCACAAAGTACACAACAGACAAACAGTTCGTGATAAAGAGAGCACCGATAATTGACAATAATACCTTTTTATTCATTTTTCCCATCTCCCATTACCTTACTTTGCTTGGTCTTTTAATTCTATTAATTCATCTTTAGAAAAATGATATTTTTCGTTACAAAAATGGCATTGTGCCTCTGCTTTTCCTTCTTCCTCAATCATAGCTTCGATTTCTTCAGTTCCTAAGCTTATGATGGCACTCTCAATCCGCTCCCTTGAGCAAGGACAAACAAAGGATACCGGCATTTTTTCAAGAACTTTAAGATTTTCCTCGCCAACGACCTCGGCTAAAATATCTTCAGGTGTAAGCCCCTTTTCAATCATTTTGGAGATCGGTTCGATTTCCTGAAGTCTTTTTTCGATTAGCGTAATAGTTTTCTCATCTGTACCAGGCATAAGCTGAATTAGGAAGCCACCAGCAGCTAAAATGGAGTTGTCTGGATTCACTAAAACCCCTACCCCAACAGATGATGGAGTCTGTTCAGAAGATACTAGATAATAGGTAAAATCCTCGCCTAGTTCTCCTGATACAATTGGAACCTGCCCAGAGAATTGGTCCCTCATGCCGACATCCTTTACAACTGTTAAGGTTCCGTCTGTTCCAACAGCTCTTCTCACATCAAGTTTCCCATGTTCATTTAAATCAAAATGAGTTTGCGGGTTCGTCACGTATCCTCTTACTTCCCCTTTTGCATTTGTATCAACGAGAATAATCCCGATTGGACCGCCACCTTCAATCTTAATGCTGAGCTTAACCTCTCCCTTTAGAGTTGCTCCTAACATCACTCCTGCTGTCATCGTTCTTCCAAGTGCTGCAGATGCAGTAGGCCATGTATAATGGCGTCTTTGAGCCTCGGCAACTGTTTCTGTTGAATTTATTGCATATGCACGAACCTGTCCATCATAAGCTAACGCTTTAATTAAATAATCACTCATTTTATTACTCCTTTTCGTGTCATCACATCTGATGTATTTTTAATTAGTATCTTTATTACGTTGATAAATAAGCTGTAACCCTTTTAGGGTTAAAAATGGATCGACAACATCAATCGCAGTTGATTCAGCTGAAATCAGTGGAGCAAGTCCACCTGTAGCAATGACCCTTGGTTTCTCCGCGGCTTGGGCTTTAATGCGGGCGACGATACCTTCAACCTGACCAACGTAACCAAATAATATACCTGCCTGCATAGCACTTACAGTGTTTCGCCCAATCACACCTTCTGGACGAGCTATTTCGATTCTTGGTAGCTTTGCAGCCCTAGAATACAAAGCCTCTGTTGAAATTGCAATTCCAGGTGCGATTGCTCCACCCATATATTGCTTTTTCTCATTTATGTAGCAAAAAGTAGTGGCCGTACCAAAATCAACAATGATAAGTGGACCTCCATAAAGATGGATTCCCGAAACAGCATTGACAATTCGGTCTGCCCCCACTTCTTTAGGGTTGTCGTATTTAATATTTAACCCCGTCTTAATGCCGGGTCCCACCACTAAAGGCTTCATTCCAAAATACTTTATGCACATTCGTTCAAGTGCAAACATAATCGGCGGCACGACGGAGGACATAATAATGCCATTAATATCCTGAAAGGTTAATCCTTCATGTGCTAAAAGAGATTTTATAATGAGGCCATATTCATCCTCTGTTTTATTTCGGCTGGTTTCGATTCTCCAATGATGCTTTAAGTCATCATTTTCATATACCCCTAAAACCATATTTGTATTCCCTACATCAAAAACAAAAATCATGTGGTACCCCCTACCCCTGACTTCTAACCTCGCTTAATGGAAACATCATACCACACCTCGTTTTTATTATTCCACAATTAAAGAGCTTAAATGACACAAAAAAGGTGCCTACGTTAGGTTGTAGACACCTTTTAGGATTACTCTTCTTTATCTTTGTTTTCGCCTTCCGTTACTTCCTCTTCTTTTTTAGAGCTAATCGTAACTTTTACATCTTCTTTTGGTTTATCTGCATCGTTAGAAGCGACTGGTCGGTCAGGTAGTTTACCTTCTTCGAACAAGCTCTTAATTTGGGCAGCATCTAAAGTTTCAACCTCAAGTAATGTTTCTGCGATAAGTTTAAGTTTATCTTGATTTTCAGTAAGAATTTGTCTTGCTTTTTCATAGCTTTCTTTAATAAAGCGTTGAATCTCTAGATCAATTTCGTGCGCAATTGCATCGCTGTAGTTTTGCTCATTGTGGATGTCACGTCCTAAGAACACTTGACCACCCTGTGCCTGGCCGAATTGTAGTGGACCAAGTTTCTCACTCATTCCATATTCGGTAACCATTTTACGAGCAATACCTGTGGCACGTTGGAAGTCATTGTGGGCACCTGTACTCACTTCCCCAAATGTGACTTCTTCCGCTACACGACCACCTAAGAGACCTGTGATTTTATCTAACAATTCAGGCTTTGTCATGAAGTAACGGTCTTCCTTAGGAAGCATTACTGCATAACCGCCTGCTTGACCACGAGGGACAATTGTGACCTTATGAACCAAGTCCGCTTCATCAAGTACCATTCCAATAACGGTATGCCCCGCTTCATGGAAGGCCACGATATTGCGTTCTTTTTTCGAAATAACTCGATTCTTTTTCGCAGGACCTGCAATGACACGGTCTGATGCTTCATCAAGATCGGTCATATCAATTTTCTTTTTGTTTTGTCGAGCTGCAACAAGTGCTGCCTCGTTAAGTAAGTTTTCCAAGTCCGCACCGGAAAATCCTGGTGTTCTTGCAGCGATTGCCTTTAAATCAACAGATTCATCAAAAGGCTTGTTACGAGCGTGAACTCGTAATACCGCTTCTCTTCCTTTTACATCTGGACGGTCAACTGTGATTTGACGGTCAAAACGTCCCGGACGTAAAAGAGCTGGGTCAAGAATGTCTGGGCGGTTTGTCGCTGCAATAATGATGATTCCTTCATTTGCACCGAATCCGTCCATCTCAACTAGTAATTGGTTTAAGGTTTGTTCGCGCTCATCATGACCGCCACCAAGACCTGCACCACGCTGACGACCAACTGCATCAATTTCATCTATAAAAATGATACATGGAGCATTTTTCTTTGCATTTTCAAATAGGTCACGTACACGTGAAGCACCGACCCCAACGAACATTTCAACGAAATCCGAACCACTAATGGTGAAGAATGGAACTCCTGCTTCACCAGCAGCCGCACGGGCAAGCAATGTTTTACCTGTACCAGGAGGTCCAACAAGGAGGATCCCTTTTGGAATTCTTGCACCTAGTTCAGCAAACTTTCGAGGGTCTTTCAAGAACTCAACTACTTCAATAAGCTCTTGCTTCTCTTCGTCCGCACCTGCAACATCTTTAAATCTAACCTTTTTCTTTTCTTCGCTATATAACTTTGCTTTACTCTTACCAAAATTCATAACCCTACTACCGCCGCCTTGGGCTTGATTAAGTAGGAAGAAGAATAAAATAAAGATAATAACAAATGGAATAATCGACGTAAAGAAGGTTACCCAACCACTGGTTTCCTTTGCTTTAAGTATATCGACCTCTGCGATCTTCGCAGCCTCAGTAATCCGATCAACTTCATTTTGGCTACCGATGATGTTAGTGACAAAGAATGTATCCTTATCATAGCTCTTTAACTGCCCTCTAACCTCATAGACGCCTCTTTCAGGTTGGATCGTAATATTTTTTACATCTCCTGCTTCGAGATGTTGAACAAACTTGCCATATTTCATCACTTCGGGCTGGCCACCTGCTCCTTGGAAGAAGCTAACCACACCGATAATGACTAAAAATATGAGTAAATAGAATATGACATTTCTGAAAATCCGATTCATCCCTTACCTCCTCCCACGGTGAACAAACTATAGTAAATAGTATCATAGATAATAATTGCTATTCAAATGATATACGTTTAACCCGCAAATTGGTTTCAAAAAAAGTCCAAGTTTTTTAGTAGGAAATGAACTATTCTGAATACACCTCAGGTTTTAACACACCGATATACGGTAAATTACGATACTTTTCGGCATAATCTAGACCGTACCCTACAACAAATTCATCTGGAACAATAAATCCGACATAGTCTGCGCTAATATCGGCTTTTCTTCCCGTTGGCTTATCCAAAAGTGTAACAATTTTAATGGACTTTGCTTTACGATAACGGAATAATTCAACGATGTAGCTTAATGTAAGACCACTATCGATAATATCCTCAATAACGAGAATATCTCTTCCTTCAACAGATGTATCTAAGTCCTTGATGATTTTCACTTCACCGGAAGAAACTGTTGAGTTTCCATAGCTTGACACATCCATAAAATCCATTTCTAAGTATGCATCTACTCTTTTTAACAGATCGCCCATGAAAGGCATAGCCCCTTTTAAAATTCCAATGGCTAAAGGAAATTTGTCCTTATAATCCTCTGTTAAAGTATTGCCTAATTCCTTAATTTTTTGCTGAATTTCTTCTTCGCTAAATAAAACCTTCTCAATATCCTGCTTCATTCTTTTAAAGCCCCCTAAATCATTGCGTGTATTGTAGTACGATATAGTGTGATTTTGTTTTACAAGTTGCTTCATACGATGACTTTTTTAATCCTGGAAGCCACAAAATCTTTCCTTGTTCATCCTCGACAATCGGCCAATGGTCACGTCTGTGAAGAGGTATTTTTTCATCAATGAAAATATCCTTCACTTTTTTAGACCCATTCATTCCTTTAAGTCTCATTTTATCTCCAATTTTTCTCGTTCGGACATAAATTGGCAATTGGATAGTGTCTGGGTCAATGACGAAACAGTCATTTCCGACCAATCTCCCGGGATAGTTCTTCCACACTTGACTCTTTATTTCACTACCATCTTCAAGTTTATAAAGCCCAGGTGTATCAATGTGAAATCGATAGGGGCTTACTTTTTCCTTACAATCCGTATAAGTATATGTACAACTCTCATAAGATTTCACAATTCGCAAACCAGCAGGAAAATGCAATTCTCCGGATGGATGATCACTCGCCAAGAAGGTTAACAAATTGTCAATATGTACGGCAGAAAGAGAAGGAGGAAGTTCTTTGTAGAGATAGTTTAATATTAGTTGAATCCCTCTTCTTTGTAAAGATTTTGGTATCTCCAAAAATGGGGGAATTTCAATCTCTATTTCGTTGTCCTCTTTCCTTTTCATTACTTTATTCATTTTCTCAATTGTTAATTCATCTAAAACTTCATTATCCTCTGTTATGTACTGATTAAATTGCAAAAACTGCTCGTGAACCGCTGAATTTTCTTGTTTTAAAAACGGAAGAACATGATGCCTAAATCGGTTCCTTGTATAATCGTCTTGATCATTTGACGGGTCGTGTCTTGGCGATAGCTTCCAATCCTTGCAATATTCTTCTATGTCCGCTCTTGTCACAGCTAAAAATGGACGAATGATCGACCCACTTGAAAATGGGCGTTTCACCTGCATGCCTGCATAGCCAACTCCCTTACTACCGCGGACTAGACGCATTAAAATTGTTTCTATTTGATCGTCCCCATGATGCCCAAGTACTAAATAATCCGCTTTATGTTTTCGCATGACTTCGTCAAAAAAACCATACCTCACTTCCCTTGCTGCAACTTGAGAGCTTAAGCCATGTTCCTTTTTATAGGATGTCACATCAATTTGGATTGATTCAAAAGGAATTTGATACATTTGACAAAATTCTTTTACATAGAGTAAATCCTCTTCTGATTCTTTCCCACGAAACATATGGTCAACATGGGCAGCAATAACTGTTGATTCCTTCTGATAATGGAATAAATAATGCAGTAACGCGAGGGAATCCGGACCACCGGAAACCCCTACTATTAACGTTGAGCCCTTTTGAATTAATTCATTGTTTTCAATAAATCGGCTTACTTTTTCGATCATTGTCGGACCAATCCTTTTTTGTATCTTAACAGTGTATTTATCGTACCACTTTCCAAGTCATTTTTACAGAATTTGTCCATATAGATAGAGCAAATATCCGAGTGACACAAACAGTAGTAATAATACGGTTTCAAGGGCACCACCTTTTTGTGTCCTCGGTTTTGGTTGTGGATTTGCCCGTGATAAATTAGATAGAGGTTGGGAATGACTAGTTGCCTTTGTCTGAGCTTTCGACTTTCTTGTTGTTCGTGTTTTTTGCACAGGAGTATGATCCTTATTAGCTTGGCTTAATTTCATAACCAAATCTTTACGCATATCTGCCGCCCGGTGATATTTCCCATCAATCGCAGATAAGAGCACGGTATCGAATCTTCGTAGGGAGTCAGTATTTGCGATAATGGATTTTAATTGTTTCACTGGTTGGTCTGTTCGTGTAAAACGTTTTGGATAGGCTGCATTGATGATAATCATCGCTACCGCAAATAAATCATAGCTCGGCTCTGCTTTTCTAGAACCTGCTCCCCAATAGCCACGATCAAAGAACTCCGTAAACTCTTTTATTGCCCTTCCTTGTACAGTTGTTCCTCCGACATCAATACAGCGGATTTTTGGTGAATTCCCCGCAACAAGTAGATTATCAGGTTTTAAGTCACCGAAAACCCATCCTTCCTGATGGAGCCTGTCCAAATCAGAAAGTAATTGTAAGCATAAGATGCCTGTCCACTCTTTTCCTCTTTTTTCGATAAAAGATAAAAAGCTTTCCCCACGAATATATTCCATGACATAAAAGGAGATTGGCGCAAGGAATCCAGGTCTTATCCAATCATCTACATCTATGAAAGAAGGCCCAAGGGCAGAGCCTTGGACCTTAGAGAAATGTTTTAGCACATTTACTTCCGACGTAATTGTCACGCCATTTTCACTAATTTTTAAAGCCACAGGGCCATCAATGCTCTCAGCTAGGTAGACAATACCATTGGCACCTTGTCCTAAAGGTCTCACAATGCGATATGATTTTTTATGCCATTTTCCAGTAATGACAGTACCGGGAGAAACCTTACATGCCTGACTCTTCGTAGTATTGTTCATCATCACGAGACAACAAACTCCTTAATGATCTTTTTTTCTTGAAGTAGGTAAGTGCTTCCCGGATTGCCGGTCCTGTTGGAGTGATACCACCGGTCGTAAGCTTTGGAAAAATACTAGATAAGGATTCTAGTCTTGGCGTCCAATCTAATACCCTTTCTACTTCGACTCTTTTCCCCGGAAATACGAAAACAGAAAATTGATTGTCTCCCATTCTCGCATTTAAGCTTATTGATAGGTCAAGCAACGCTTCTTTGACAGTTGGCAATTTGTGCTTCATACTTGCACTCGTATCTACTAAAACCAGAACCTCTAAATCAACTGTTTCACCAAGTTCATCTACAACCTCCATCACTTCTCCACGCTGCTCCGGAGGCAGGTCTTCCATTGACGTTTTGGCTCCTAAGATTTGCTGGAGCTCCTTGTTGACCACCCCCTGCAGAGTTTGGGTCATCGCTTGTTTTGTTACCATTTGAACAGTTTGAGACAACTGAGTGGAATAAACAATTTGACTTACGCCTCCACCGGCAGTAGCCATTCCTTCTATTTCCTGCATTCCTCGTTCATCAATCGTATCCTGCTCCACTACACCGATTACATTAATGGTTACTCCTTGCTCCCTAGCAAGAGCTGCCATCGCAATCGGATCTTCCCCTTGATTTGAGCAACCATCCGTAATTAATAGAATTTGCTTCAATGTGCCTTTTTGCACGTTTCATCCCCTCCAACTAGGTAAAATTAGTATAAGGATGGACGAAATATTCATATTTTAAACCCTTTTAATAGAATCAAATTGCCTTACTCTTCGTTTTATGATATCCATATGCAGGGATGGCTGCCCATTTTGGTGTATTATGTTTGAGCTCTGTCACTACAACTGTCATATCATCTTCAATTTGACCAGATCTTGTCCGGATTACCTCCTCCATAATTAGATCCGCAATCTCTTGAGGATCTTTTGTTTGAATTTCTTTGATCTTACGTTTCATCCACATATCATAGTTTTCAACATGCTTTGGACCTTCAAAAATCCCATCGCTCATCATGATCAATAGGTCTCCAGCCTTCAATTGCTCATCTACTACCTCCACTTCAAAGTCCTCTATGATTCCCATCGGTAGATTACTTGCCTGTATTTTACTAATCTTATCTCCTCTCTTAATATAGCTTGGCGTAGAGCCGATTTTTAAGAACTTTGCACTGGCATCCTGTAAGTCAATCACCGCTAAATCAAGTGTTGAGAAAATCTCATCTGTTGTTCGTAATGAAAGAATGGAGTTTACGGATTTAATCGCTACTTTCTCTTCAATTCCAGATTGAAGAATCTTTTTTAACAACTCCAAGGTTTCATTGCTTTCGTAATGGGCTCGTTCACCATTCCCCATCCCATCGCTGATAGCAACCGCATGCTTTCCAGCACCTAACTCAATGGTTGAAAAACTATCCCCTGAGACTAATCCGCCATCCTTAGCAGCGTGGGCTACTCCCGTCTCAATGACATATGCTTTTGCAGAACCAAGTGTCACATGACAATACCCATTTGGATATGCTGAGCATTCTTCCTTTTTCACGAGGATCGTTTCTTCCAAAATATCAGATAGCATCGGTGCAATTAATTTTTCACACTCCCCACTTCCATTGCAATATGGAATACTCAATTCAATATCGACATTTCCTTGTTCGACACTATAAATTTCTACATGCCCAATTTGAATTCCAAACGACTGCAATGCATCTAAGATTTGCTCTTCTAACACATGGTGATTTTCACCTTCCCTTTGAATTTCCTTCGCAAAATCACTCATTACCTGGGAGACACCTAATAATTGGTCAGCTACTAGCTTTCTACTCTCCTTTACTTGTTTTTTTAGCTTTTGATTTGCCTGATAATAGGTCAACTCCTGTTCAATTGCATCAATTACTTTTTTCGATCGTACACAATGCTTGTCCCAGTCTCTCGTAAGCTTGTGATTGTATTGAAGCGAATTTGTATCACATCCATGCATAATATCATTCATAAAGTCATATGTTTTATTAAAGTTCTTGGACCAGCACGCCTCCTTTTTAAAACATGATTGACAGGTCTTTTCCGTTACATTGCTTAAAAACAAGTCGATTTCACGGTCTTTGTCCTCTTCATCAATGGGATATCCATATTCTGAAAAACTATTGGACAAAGCCTCAAACACTGTTGAAAACTGCGAAACACGATTAGCGGTCACATCACGAATTTTCCGCAGATATTGCTGTTGTTCTGCCTGATGCTCAGGTGTCCCTGGAATATTTTTCGCCACTTTGCTTATTAAGCTTTTAGGCGTTAGTAAAAATAATAGAATCGCTACACCGGATTCATATAATGTAGGAATAATTTGACTAGCCCCTTCACCGTAAAGGCCAATTAATAGCGTTCCTACAATGAGGCCAAGGGCAACTCCTGCTTTTTTTCCTTCTTTTAAAAGGCCACCTAGTAAACCAGAAAAAGCTAAAAGACTCATTTGGTACAAGCTCGTTACATTCGCTAAGCTTAAAATAAGTCCGGTTACAACCCCTACTGTTGAGCCTATCGTTGCTCCTGCAACAAACGCAAACAAGAGGACAACATAGCGTGAAAGAATATTGGAAATGGACATCTCATAGACGAGCCATCCCATTGTTCCTGTTAACACAGAGGCAATTAAGATAATCAAACAAATAACTTCTTCCGTTTTAAAGGATTGTCTCCTTCGTCTCTCTGTTAACAATGGTACACTTTGAAGGAAAATGAAGCTTAATATAAAGGCTAAACCGGATCCGACGCCAATCATTACCCCGTCATGGATGGTGATTGATCCTTGAGTAACATAAAGGACTCCCACCTTCGCAATCGCAGATGCGATTAACACCAGCACTGGTAGTACTTTGAGAAAATCTACTTTAAACCTTTGAAGTACCTTATAGATTACAAGAAATAAGGCAATTGATAGAAATGTAAAAATAGTGACATCTGCTGAAAGGGTAAATGATCCTGCGATAACGGCTGCCATCGCAAGTCCCGCTTTTCCTTTTTTCATCATAAATACACTTGCGAAAAATGGTAATGCAAAGGGGGTTAATTCATTCAGGATGAGGGCCCGTCCTAATAAAAACCCAACAACTCCTAGTAAAAGCCCTTTTAATAGAAATAGATTTTCAAGTTTGGCTTGAAAGCGTTGAACCCATCTGGACACTGTGTCCTGCGTTTTTTCAATGTTTACATCTGTGATTGGCCCGCTCAGATTCCTCTCTATTCTTTCCATTTACAAACACTCCCCTTGTTTAATAGTTGTTTGTAATTATACAGTTGAAGGAATTCGTATTTTGTCAAAACAACAGGAGCGAAAAGATAAATCATTCGACTGCTTGTCCAGTATTCCAACAAAATAAATGTCATATGGCGAAATTTAGGATTGTAATTTGGTAAAAATAAGGAAAGAATCATAGATTTATTGTATGTATTATGCGAATTTTTGTATTATTTACCTTCAAGACAAAATATATTGACGAACGAATACACACAAGGTATTATATTACTTGTGCTTACTTACTAGAGTTTGAGAAAGAGATTGTCGAACACTATTAAATAGCGAAAAGACATGGCGGTGTAGCTCAGCTGGCTAGAGCGTACGGTTCATACCCGTGAGGTCGGGGGTTCGATCCCCTCCGCCGCTACCATAAATTTTTGGCCCGTTGGTCAAGCGGTTAAGACACCGCCCTTTCACGGCGGTAACACGGGTTCGAATCCCGTACGGGTCATACAAACAGTGCGAGTAAATGCTCGCACTGTTTTTTTGTAGTTATTCAATTCGCAGAGATCACATTTACCTGAATTCAATTTTTGAAGATATCGGACAAACCCAACATTCATACCATTTTAAAAAACAGTACACAAAAAAGCACCCGATTAGGGTGCTTTATCTATATATTTAAGTTACAGCAGCAGGTTATCCTCTTCTCGCTCCACGCCCACCACGTTTTGACTCAGTATTACGCTTTAAGGAAGATAGACGATCTTCACTGTCCTTCAGAAAGCGATTCATTTTTTGCTCAAAGTTTTCAGTTTTGTTGTTGTTACGTTGGTCGTTTCTGTTATTACGCGGACCATTGTGTCGTGGACGTTGTGGTTGTTGTGTTTCTTTTGCTTTTTTAATGGATAAACCAATTTTTCCATCCTTCTCAACATTAATAACCTTGACCTCTACTTGATCGCCGACCTTTAAATGCTCATTGATATCTTTAACATAATTGTCAGCAACCTCACTTATATGGACAAGACCAGTTGAGCCTTCTGGCAGCTCCACAAACGCTCCGAAATTCGTAATTCCTGTTACCTTACCTTGAACCTTGCTGCCTACTTCGATTGACATAAAAAAAATGCTCCTCCTTAAGTTTAAAAAAAATCAATTTATTATATTATACATAATTTAAAAATCAAGTGTCAATAAGACTAAGACCCATCCCCAACTTTAAAGATGATTTCTCCTTCCTTAGATAGAAAATAATCCCTGCGAATGATCTTTTCAATATACTCATCACTGTTGAGTTTCACGACTTCCTCTTCAAGAAGAACTTGCTCATCTTTTAGTGTGTTGAGCTGTTCTTGTAATTGTTCCTTTTGAGCAGTCTTTTCATTCATTGTCTTATGCTGCGAGACAACCATTGAAATGAGCCCATAAGAAATGATTGTTGCCAAGACGAAAAAGGCAATCAATCTCCTCATCAAGCCTTTTCGTTTCACTTGATGGGCCTGTTCTTGCTGCTTATATTTTTCCATATAGGTTGATTGTAACTGTGTAACGTTTTTCTTTCGAACTGCACTCATTGTAGAGAATGCCTCCTACCTATTGTTTCCTAATCTTCTTCCACCATTTTACCAATATAGGTTTGATATTCTCTACTTTTTTCAAAAGTCCTGCACACTTTTGAAAAATCTTTTCAACATTTTTCGTAACAGTGGATGGCAACAGTCTCCAAACCAAGATTCCAATCCACTTAATTGGTGCAAAACAAATTTTAATGATTATCCAGCAGATATTGAGTAGGATTCTCCCAAATACCAGGATGACATTGAATATCCCCAAAAGAATCACGATAATGAGCTTATAGAGCATTTTAATGGGTCGAACGATGAGAAATTCACCGGTTCGAAGTAAAAATTCGTATAAACGTATAATGGCTTGAATAATATGTTCCAATGTTCTCACATAAATTGATTTTAAAAGGCTTTGGTAAGCGGCAAATCCACATAGAATCGCGATAAATACGTAAAATCGCAGTTCGCCCTCATTTACCAACAAAAGTGTATAAAAGAACAACAGGCCTTGTACAATCCAAAAAAGAATATCATTGATAAAAACGAAGAAATACTTTCGCCTCGATCGCTTTAAAAAGCGTTGATACGTGTCAAGAGAGGCTCCTAGCCAACCCCCCATGCAAATCATTGCGAGTAATGTGTAAAACTGGGTTGACAAGGTCATCTAAATAACTTGCTAAAGAATCCCTTAGCCTTCTCCGTGGAATGTTCGTCCAAATAGTTAATATCATAGACCCTTCCTTTGATTGATACAACTCCTTTTTCCACATCTAGATTTTTCATTTGCAGGTTTTGGCCACGAATTGCTAGGAAACCCATAACAGTTTCAAGTAAAAATTCCTCATTATCAAAGCTTTCTACCTGTTTTACACCTGTTATGTCAAGAAGCTTGCGACTTCTCATGATCACATCATGCTCTTGTACGGTTCCTTTATTGGATGGCGTTCCATCATAGTATTGGTTCATCTTTTATCCCCCACATTCATACTTAAGTAGTCAGAACAACTACTTGTTTAATAGTAAAATGTATGAGTTTATGGTAGGATTTAGAACAAGCCTTACGCAAGATTATCAAATGTTACGCATCTACTTTTTCCTCCTTCAGTACGGAGTAAAGCTTGTTTGCATCTTCTTTTTTTGTTGTTTCTTGAAGATCCTCAATATTTATGGTTACAATTTTCTGACCAAAACGAATAGTTAACTCATCCCCAATTTTCACATTGCTGCTTGCTTTTGCAGCTAAACCATTAATCAAAATTCTCCCTTGGTCTGCAACCTCTTTTGCCAGTGTGCGTCTTTTAATTAAACGTGAAACCTTCAAAAATTTATCCAACCTCATATCCATTTCACCTCTTTCAATCAAATGCGCCTTGGCGTATTTGCGCCTGATTTCTAGGCCCACAGGAAGTGGGTCACGAAGACGTTGCCACATGACGTGGCGTTCTTAGTCTTTGTTCACTTTATCAGGATTTTACTGGCATTTGCCCTCAGTGAGGGCTTAGTGCCAGTTAATGCTGAAAAACTTCCTTTGAAAAATCATGACGTCCGCCGGAGGCTTTATAACTTTATTCACTCCGTATTTGACGCTAATCTGAATTTTATACTTTATTAAACATTCGTTCCACACAATAATAGTTCGGACTCCTGCTGAATAAAGTTATAATCCTTTTTGTTTGGCTTTTTCCCATATGGCATCGAGCTGTTCAAGTGTTTGCTCCTCAAACTTTAACCCTTGTTCTCTAAGTTCCTCTTCTATAAATTGAAACCGTCTTGCGAACTTCTGATTCGTCATCGCAAGTGCTTCTTCTGGGTCAAATTTATAAAATCTCGCTATATTGGTTAAAGCAAAAAGGATATCTCCGAATTCTTGAATGGCATCTCCCTTTTGTTTTCCAGTTACGGCTTCCTTGTATTCTTGTATTTCTTCAAAAACTTTGTCCCACATAGGTTCGACAGCATCCCAGTCAAATCCTACTTTGGCTGCCTTTTTTTGATACTGAACGGCCTTCATTAAACCAGGCAAGCCCTTTGTGACGTCATCTAAAATCGATTTTTCTTCTGCTGTGCTGCCTTTTTCCAATCGTTTGATTTGCTCCCAATTGGTCACGACTTCCTCGGCAGTATCTGCTGATACTTCTCCAAATACATGTGGATGTCTACGGATCATTTTTTCGGAAATCCCGCGAATCACATCATCAATCGTAAACATTCCTTCATCCTCGCCAATTTGGGCGTGTAAGAGAATTTGAAGAAGCACATCCCCTAGCTCCTCCGCTAAATGATCGTCATCTTCACTATCGATTGCATCGAGAACCTCGTAGGCTTCCTCTAGCAAATATTTTTTTAACGACTCGTGGGTTTGTTTTTGATCCCATGGACATCCGCCAGGGCCTCTTAATGCAGCAATAATTCTTCTAAAGGTACGAAAATCATGGTAAAGCAGCTCTTCCTCTTTCACAGGCGGGACATAGACGCTTGTCAGATTATTCACTTCGACTCCTCTATCTAATTCATATAGAGGAACTTTCGTGATTTTTTCATCCTTACTACCCGCTGCTGTTACGATATACACTTCATACTCATCAGGTAATTGCTCCATTAATGTTAACTTCACAGTTGATGCAATGAATTGGTCATACACCTGACAGATGATGAGATGCTGGGTAAGCTGTAATTCATCTTTTTCAAAGGATAAGGCATCAAGGAACTGAAACCCTTCAATTGGATCAATCTTCAACGACGCCAATAACGGGTCAATAAAGCTTTGACCACCCTCAATTTGAACCTCGAGGTTTTTGTCCTCAAGTAAAAGTTGCGTTGTCTTTTCTGCTACCATTGGATGCCCCGGTACAGCATAGATAATATTCTTTGTTTTCGCCTCATTTTTTAAAATAGCAACGATCTCTTCATATACCGCCCCAAATTGACCATGCTTTTCGTAAATCTCATCAAATGATTGATAGGAAATCCCTTCGGCTTCTAATTCCTTAATGACAGGATGCTCCTTCGTCCGAAGATACAAATGATCAGTTGCTAAAAGTTTACGATAAATGCCCAGTGGGAGTTGTGATAGGTCTCCCGCTCCTAAGCCAATAACTGTTATCATACGTTCTTACCCCCTTTAAATAAGCTGATTAGATAGGATCCTTTTGATCCAATTGGGATTTCCGAGAGTTCTTCTTCCGAAAAAACTCTCCCTCTCAGAATAAAAAATAGATAAATGACCCCTCCAATAAAAACAGACGATAATGCTTCAAAGCTAGCAAATGTACGTGTTTCTGCTGCTATCGGAAAAAGATGGTGCAAGCCCCATGAATAACAAAGAATAACGAGCGCCATAGCAGCTGTTGCGAAAAGGACATGGTAAACAAATGTCCAATTACCAAGCACCCCAGGCAGCTTCCTTTTTACAATAAAAATATGTATAACTGTTATGAACCCGAAAGCAGCAAATGTTGCAACAGCTGCTCCAATGGTTTCGTATTTAGGTATAAGTAACAGATTGAACATCCATTTAAAAAACATGCCAATGATAACGACTATGGCAGGTATGAAAGGATCTCCAAGCCCTTGTAAAATCGCAGTAATGGATTGCGACAATGTCGTAAATAAAATCGAAAAACCAATAATCATTAAGACATTTGTACCAAGGTTATTTCGAAACAGCATAATATTTGTTGGCTCTAAGACACATGCAAGACCTACTGCCGCTCCAAGTCCCACGACAATGCTTAATCGGAAGGTGATATCCACCTTTTTTTGAATAAAGACCATATCGTTTCTAGCCTTGGCACTTGCGATTAGCGGGACAAGCGATAATGCCAAAGATGTGGCTACTATTGTCCCAAGCTGAAGCAAAGGCTGACCCCTGTCATAAACTCCCTTTACCTGTTTTGCCACTTCCTCTTCCATTCCACCTGAAACTAACAAGGAGTATACAGTGAAGGAATCGACCAATTGAAATAAAATTAATAATAAAGCACTAATACAAATCGTCATTCCTTGAGTGAAAAGGATTTTGACAATCTCCATTGTTTTGATCGATGATTTTTGAAACAGGCGTTTTTGATCAGTCTTCTTCCTTTTCAGGAAATAAAACAACAGAACAGAAATTGTCGCAAACCCACCTGTAATCGAACCAAATATCGCCCCAGCTCCTGCTTCATATGCGCCATAGCCATAATCCAACAGAATAAACGACATGAATAATATGGTGACGACGCGAATGGATTGTTCTGATACTTGAGAAACAGCGGTTGGGATCATATTTTTATGGCCTTGAAAATAGCCACGGAAAACGGAAATAAACGGCAAGAGTAAAAAGGAAAACGAGATTACCTTTATCAGTGTTGATAGCTCCTTGTCACCCATCCAGCCAGCAACAATTTCTGCTCCCCAGAATAAAAAGCTAAAAATCACAAACCCCATTCCGAGTAATGTCACTAAGCTGATATAGAGTATTTTCATAACAGAAGCTTCGTCATGTTGTTCCAATTTCTCTGCAAGAAGCTTTGAAATAATCACTGGAAATCCATATGTAGAAAACACAAGGACAATTCCGTAAATCGGATATGCCTGTTGATATATGTAAAAACCGATATCCCCCGCAATATTTTGGTATGGGATCCGGTAACCTGCACTTAGTATCTTAGTGATCAAACCAGCGAGGGTGAGGGCAAATGCCCCTTCCCAAATTCGTTTTGACCGTTCTTCGGATTGGACGCTCATCGCCCATCTCCTTCCCTCAAATCAAATACGCCAAGGCGTATTTGCGCCCAGATTTTTTAGGCCCACACGACGTGGGTCACAAAGACGTTGCCACAGGACGTGGCGTTCTTAGTCTTTGATCCTAAGCTCGAAAAGCTTCCTTTGAAAATCTGTGGCATCCGCCGGAGGCTTTAACTTTATTCAGTTGGGTTCAAAACCAGAATGAATAAAGTTACTAATTTCCAGTGTATTATAACATACTTCCCCTAGAATGATTGTGCTTGGTAGGACAATTCCTCCCTAACGGAAGAAAAGGCAGCTAAAGTTAGCTACCTTTTCCATATATAAGTGCTTTTAATTTACTGTTCCATCTGACGCGCTAGGAATCCAGCTGCCGTTTCGACTGCTTTTTGTTCTACTTCTCCAAGCGCTTTTTCTTTTGATAAAATTACAACGGCACCAATTGGATCTCCATTTGCAATTATCGGACCGATTGTATATGATGTGATTGTTTCATCGACACCCTCTACGATGGATACTTGGCGTTCTTCTGTTTCTAAAATAGAGGATCTGTCCTCCATCGCTTTTTCGACTAGTTCACTTATATTTTTATTTAAGTATTCTTTTTTTGAGCCTCCTGCAACCGCAATAAATGCATCACGGTCACAAATAAGTACTTGATGCCCCAAGCTATCATAAAGGGCCTCTCCATATTCCTTTGCAAAGTCGCTTAGTTCACTAATCGGTGAATATTTCTTTAAAATGACCTCTCCATCACGATCAACAAAAATCTCTAATGGATCTCCCTCTCTAATACGTAACGTTCTGCGGATTTCTTTTGGGATAACTACTCGGCCTAAATCATCAATTCGACGAACAATACCAGTTGCCTTCATTCTTATGATGCCTCACTTTCATCTGATGATTAAAGAATAGTGGTGATTGATGTACAATTTGTCTAGATTTGAATAAATCACCATTTGTTGTTGAGATTAGTATCTTACACCAACAGAGTTCTATTCACGATGATCGTGATTTTTCATTATAGGAAAAAATAACCATACAACAGAACTATAGGCCACTCAGACTTTGGTTCTATTCGTCAGAATTTTATACTATGCGAATCAAGTTAAACCGCACTTACATTTTCCTTTTTTACATTTTGTAACCCTTTAACCATATCATGGATAATGCCTAACCATTGGTTTTCATCTAATCCCTTTGTTTGGATGACAATTTTTAACTTACTGCCTTCCATCCCAAGACCAACCATGCGACCAAATGTATTTCCTAATTTAAAGATCTTCCCGCCATCGATTTGGCTACTTGCCTCTTCCGATAACAGAATCGTGATTTCCTGTTTAACCTGTTTAATAGAGATCACTTGCTCGGCTAATGCAAAGACCTTGATTTTGGCAATTTTGAAGAGATAATCTACCTCTTGTGGGTATTCACCAAAGCGGTCAACCATTTCCTCTTGGAGTTCCTCAACGTCCTCCATTGAAGAGATACCTCTAAATCGCTTATACATATCAATTTTTTGGCGACCATCAGAAATGTATGCGTCGGGGATATACGCATCCACTTCAACATCGATTTCTACACTGGCTTGTTTAACAGCAGTCTTATCGCCCTTACGTTCCTCAATGGCTTCTTTCAGCATTTGTGAGTAAAGGTCAAATCCAACAGAATCGATAAATCCATGCTGCTGAGCTCCTAAAATATTACCTGCACCTCGAATAGACAAATCACGCATTGCAATTTTAAAGCCTGATCCAAGCTCAGTAAATTCTTTGATAGCTTGGAGTCGTTTTTCAGCGACTTCGTTCAAGACCTTATCCTTCCGATACGTAAAATACGCGTATGCAACACGATTCGAACGTCCTACACGACCTCTGAGCTGATAGAGCTGTGAAAGACCCATTCTGTCTGCGTCCTGAACAATCAATGTGTTTACGTTTGGAATATCAACACCTGTTTCAATAATGGTTGTTGTCACAAGGACATCAAATTGACCATCCAGAAAATTCAAAATCACTGATTCAAGTTCATTCTCAGTCATTTTTCCGTGAGCATAAGCAATTCTTGCATCAGGAACAAGCATGGAGATCTCTTCTGCCTTACGCTCGATATCCTCAACACGGTTATATAAAAAGTACACTTGACCGTCCCTTGCCATCTCCCGTTCAATCGCTTCTCTGATGAGTTCACCGTTGTATTCAACAACGTATGTTTGCACAGGGAATCGATTCTCAGGTGGAGTTTCAATAACAGACAGGTCACGAACACCAAGCATGGACATATGAAGTGTCCGTGGGATCGGTGTAGCCGTCAATGTAAGAACGTCAATATTTGCTTTTAATTGCTTGATTTTTTCCTTATGTGTAACACCGAAACGTTGTTCCTCATCAATAACTAATAGGCCTAGATCCTTATAGGTAATATCCTTAGACAAGAGGCGATGTGTTCCGACAACGATATCAATTGTCCCCGCTTTCAGTCCTTTCATAACCTCTGTTTGTTGTTTCTTTGAACGGAAACGACTTAATTGTCCAATTGAAATCGGGAAGTCCTGAAACCTTTCTCGGATCGTTTCATAATGCTGTTGTGCCAAAATCGTTGTTGGAACTAGGATGGCTACCTGCTTTCCATCCATGATTGATTTGAATGCAGCACGAATCGCAACCTCTGTCTTTCCATAGCCTACATCACCGCAAAGAAGTCGATCCATTGGACGCTCTCGTTCCATATCCTTTTTAATTTCATGAATCGACCTTAACTGGTCCTCCGTTTCTTGATATTGAAAGGATGCCTCAAAATCTCGTTGCATTTCTCCATCTGGGGAGAAAGCGAATCCCTTACTTGCTTCACGCTCAGCATAAAGCTTAATTAAATCATCAGCAATATCCTGTACCGATGATTCAACCTTCTTCTTAACACGCTTCCAGTCGGTACCACCTAATTTGTAAAGCTTCGGTTCCTTGCCTTCAGAGGCAACATATTTTTGCACCAGCTCAATTTGCTCTACCGGTACATAAAGCTTGTCATTTCCTTGATAGCGAATATGCAAATAATCCTTATGGATGCCATTGATTTCTAATGTTTCAATTCCTAAATACTTCCCAATCCCATGGTTAACATGAACAACGTGGTCGCCGACATGTAATTCGGAATAGCTTTTAATCCGTTCTGCGTTGGATAGCTTTTGCTTACGTTTTGTTTTTTGCATCTTTTTCTTAAAAAGCTCTTCCTCCGTGATGACCGCTATTCGTTGTAAAGGCAATTCAAAACCATCCTGAAGGTCCCCAAGCAGGATTTGTGCTTTTCCTAGCAAAATATCTCCATTGCTTTTACTAGTTGATACATTGATTTCATAGTCAGACAAGACCTGCTCAAGCTTTTTCACCCGCTCCTCATTTGAACCGAGGAAAATAACAGAGTAATTCCCTTTCTGCCAACGCTCTAGCTCTGTTTTTAGAACATGCATCTGGCCGTGGAAATTTTGCATCTGTTTACAGGACATATTTAAGATGTTCTGTGGGCTAGTATGAGGCACGTGCCTTAGAAAAAGAGATAGATACACCAAAGGATTATTTGATTGTTGAAGAAGCTTAGTAAACTGGTGTGACAAGGTAATATTATGGATGATCTCACCTTGTGATAAAAGACTTGTAACCCATTCTGCTTCTTCCTTATCCAGACTATCTGCCATGTCCTGGATTCTACTAATTTCATCTAAGATTACGAGACCATTTTTAGGTAAATAGTCTAGTAAACTAGCAGGCTGGTCATAGATAAGGGATAGATATTTAAACATTTGCTGTAAAACTTGCCCATTCTTAAATTGTTCAAGCTCGTAAGAAATATTTTCTATTAATAGTTCCTTTGCCTTTTCATCCTTAACCTTCTTTAAGCTTTTGGCTAGTCCTTCTTCTAATGCATGTACGCCTTTTTCCATATTTGTTGGCGTCAGAAGAATTTCGGTTGCAGGTCCAAGCACGACCGAGTTGATTTTTCCTTGTGAACGTTGATCCTCTAGTGAGAATGTGCGGATTGAATCCACTTCCGTATCAAATAACTCAATCCGAACCGGATTTTCCTCGGTTAACGGGTAGATATCGAGAATCCCACCTCTCACACTGTATTCACCCGGTGCTGATACCATTGATACCCGTTCATACCCCATCGCAACGAGTTTTTCTAGTGTGTCTTCAACTTCAATATCATTTCCGACCGTAAATGTCAGCTGACTTTTCTTCCATAACGTTTTAGGCGGAAGTAGCCTTTTTAATCCTGCAATCGGTGCAATAATGACCCCTTTAGATTTGTGGCTCCAATAATTCAGGGCTTCAATTCGTTGCCCTTTAAGCTCAGGGCTTGCGATTCCAATTTCTGATGCAATTAATTCATTAACAGGATAGAGGTAAACCTCATCTTCCTCTAATAGCCCATTTAAATCCTCATAAATTTTTTGAGCCTGGAACAAATTATGAGTGACAACAAGGATAGGGCGTTTTGTTTGTCTATAAAGCGCTGCCGTAAGCACGGTGCGAGCAGACCCGGATAAACCGGCAATTAACTGCTCCCGTAAGCCCTCATCTATTCCATTTATGATTGATTTTAATTCGTCATTGTTTCCAACATATTGCTGTAATCCCTTAAGCAACTCGGTTACCCCCTCTCTAAGTTCGTAGTCTATCCTTTGATTTCAATCGAACTTAGGAATCTCAAGTCTTTATCTTAAAATAAATAGAAAAACGCTTTGGTGTGTCGGCCAAAGCTTTTTTCTTATTTTATTGAATAAATGATTCAAATTGATGATAATCAGGGTTACGCTGCAATGCTTCCTGACAATCCTCACATATTGTCTTTACATGAATGTCGCCATTTGTTTGGTATGAAATCATCTCTTGACGTTCTTGATCTGTTAATTGATGGAACCCGAGACTTTCACTATGTAGGGACAAGCTATCAATGCTACCAACCTTCACACCACAATGTCGACAATGGTAGTGTAGTGACATAAGAATCCTCCTCGTGAGATTACGACTCAAAAGTTTATACATTCTAGTATAAACCTCGAAAAGATTCTTTATTCACAACTACTAATTATCAGATGCGCCTTGGCTTATTTGCGCCCGATTTTTAGGCCCACAGGAAATGGATCATAAAGACGAAGACATCAGGATGTGGCGTTTTTAGTCTTTGATCTTACTGCTTGAAAAATTCCCATTAAAAAACCGTGGCATCTGCCGGAGGCTCTAACTATATTAAGTTGGGCTGAACCCCGACTGGATATAGTTTATCATACTACACTAGTCATTAAATTCATTCATTACCTGTAAAAATGGTGTTGACACCCACTTTTCTGCAGCCTCTGCTGACTTCTGGATCGCATCCTTTATATCCTCTGACTCCTCTGCATGAAATCGCCCTAAGACATAATCAGCTATTTTCATCCCATTTGTTGGACGGTTGATTCCAATTCGAATGCGCTTAAACTCTTGAGTGCCCAAATGGTTGATAATTGACTTCATACCATTATGGCCACCAGCACTTCCTTTTTCACGGAGCCTGATCTTTCCTACAGGAAGGTCAAGCTCATCATATACAATTAGTATGTCATCTACTAGAATATCATAATAATCCATAAGTGGCCTGATACTTTCTCCCGATAAATTCATATATGTAAGGGGCTTTAAAAGTAGAACCTTCTCCCCATTTACTAGGCCTTGTCCAAACCCCCCGTTGAATTTTGCTTTGTCTAGAGAGATATGTAATTTGTCTGATAGCTCATCGATAACCTTAAAGCCGACATTATGTCTTGTTTCCTCATACTGCCTACCTGGATTTCCTAACCCAACAATTAGCTTCATGTTTATTTCCCCCATTTAATCAAATGCGCCAAGGCGTATTTGCTCCCAGATTTTATTCGAGCAGGCTCGAAAAACTTCCTTTAAAAAATCTGAGGCATCCGCCGGACGCTTAACTTTATTCAGAGGGTTAACCCCCTTGAATAAAGTTATATAAAAGGCTAGCGTGCCTGTGGCAAAAGGACGTAACCGTATTGATTACGTCCAACCTTTTCGTCCTTTTTAAGTTACATTACTCGGATTCGTTGGTTTCTCTGCCTTCTAGATTTTCTGGTTCACCAGGCTCTTGCTCTTCGCCTGTACTAATCTCTTCTTCCTGTCTAGGAGCTAGTACAGATGCCACAACCTGAGACAAGTCCTGATTAATGGTATATTTACCTTTCGTATCTATATCATCAAGCTTAATAACATCCCCAACCTCTACCTGTGACACATCGACATCAATGGTTTGTGGAATGTCGGTAGGAAGGGCAGAAATCGATACCTGATGAATCGACTGCTGAAGCACTCCACCATCCTTCACACCAACTGCGTCCCCAACTAAATTAATATTCACATCTACAGTTACCTCTGTTGACATGTTCACAATTTGAAAATCCGCATGAATGATCTCACTTTTAATTGGGTCTGTTTGTATGTCATGAAGCATGACGGAATGTTGGTTATTGTTAATTGAAAGCTTGATTATCCCATTTCTTCCGGTAGCGCGAATCGTTTTTAAAAAGTCCGCACTACTTACGAAAATCGGTTGGCTTTGATTTGGACCATTTAAAATCGCTGGGAAGTTCCCCGCTTGTCTAATTTTTGTTAGTGTTGAATGTTTATCTATTACTCGTTCTGTCGCTTCTAAAACTGCAGACATGTTATACACCATCCTTGGAAGATTTAGTCATATTACTAAATTTCCCCTAAAGATGGTGAAGTAAACCCTCTTTTTAAAAAGAAGGACTAACTCTTTCCGCTTTTCTTATCAATCAAATAGCGTGCTGACAGATTGTTGCTCATGAACACGGATAATTGCTTCACCAATTAACGGAGCAACCGAAAGCTCTTTGATTTTATCGATCTTTTTCTCTTCAGGTAAACGGATTGTATTGGTAACAACCAATTCTTTGATTTTTGAATTTTGAATACGTTCAATTGCTGGTCCTGATAAAACAGGATGTGTACAGCATGCATACACCTCTGAAGCACCGTTTTCAACTAGTGCATTTGCAGCTAATGTAATTGTTCCTGCTGTATCAATAATATCATCAATTAAAATTGCTGTTTTTCCTTCGATATTACCAACAATGTTCATAACCTCAGCCACATTTGGTCTTGGTCGACGTTTATCAATGATCGCAATTGGAGCCTTAAGTCGGTCCGCCATTTTACGAGCACGTGTAACCCCACCGTGGTCAGGAGAAACCACCACGATATCCTCCAGATTTTTGCTTTTGAAATAATCTGAGAGGATTGGTACACCCATTAGATGGTCAATTAAGATATCAAAAAAGCCTTGGATTTGTGGAGCATGAAGGTCTAATGTAATCACGCGGTCTGCCCCTGCTGTTTCTAACAAATTGGCGATCAGCTTAGCAGTAATTGGCTCACGTGCTCGTGCTTTACGATCCTGTCTTGCATATCCGTAATAAGGCATAACAATATTAATCGTCTTTGCGGATGCACGTCTTAATGCATCGATCATGATCAATACTTCCATGATATGTTCGTTTACAGGTGCACTCGTTGATTGAATGACGAAAACATCACATCCACGAATACTTTCTTCAATGTTAATTTGAACTTCTCCATCGCTAAATCGTGTGACAGAGCATTTTCCAAGCTCAACACCAATCGACTTAGCAATCTCCCCAGCCAAAGGTGCATTCGAATTCAACGAAAATACCTTTAAACTTGAGTCACGGTATTCTTTAGACATGATCTTACCCGACCTCCATTAGGAATTATTCTTTTGATCAAGACGTTCTACATAATTCTCTTTATTCACTTGACGTGCTCTTGCAATGGAAAGAGCGTTGCTTGGTACTTCACTTGTAATGGTTGAGCCTGCTGCAACATATGCTCCTTTTCCGACCGTTACCGGAGCCACTAGATTTGAATTACAACCAATAAAGGCATTATCTTCAATTTTCGTTAAAAATTTATTCTTTCCATCATAGTTTACAGTGATAGAGCCACATCCAATATTTACATTTGTGCCGACCTCTGCATCCCCAATATAGCTTAAATGAGAGGCTTTACTTCCTTCACCGAAAACAGCTTTTTTCAATTCAACAAAGTTGCCTACCTTTACTTTATCACTAATTTGCGAGGCAGGACGGATATGTGCAAACGGTCCAATCGCTACATCATTTCCAATACTACTATCATGTGCTATAGAATGACGGATTACTGTTCTTTCACCAATTTTACAGTTCTTAATTTCTGTATTTGGACCAATCTCACAATCAGTTCCAATTTCAACATCCCCGATTATCATCGTTCCAGGATGTAACACAGTGTCTGAACCAATTTTTGCATCAGCGGAAATGTAAGTATTATCAGGATCAATGATCGTTACACCATTCAACATATGATGTTTATTAATTCTTTGTTTCATTAGTTTTTCCGCTTGTGATAAGGCATAACGATCATTTACTCCAAGCGTTTCATCAAAAGAAACCGTTTGGAATGCAGACACGATTTCACCTTTGTTTTTCAGGATTTCAATCGCATCAGGAAGATAATACTCCCCTTGTACATTATCATTCGATACATTTGAAAGTGCCTCAAATAATGCTTCGTTATCGAAACAATATGTTCCAGTATTAATTTCGGTAATTGTACGTTCTTCATCTGTTGCATCTTTATGTTCAACAATGCGCTCTACATGTCCTTCTGCATTGCGGACAATTCTTCCATAGCCTGTTGGCTCTCCCGCTACAGCTGTAAGGATTGTTGCTTTTGCCCCAGCATCCTCATGCTGCTTTAGTAAGGCTTCCATTGTCTCTGCTGTAATAAGAGGAGTATCACCACAAACAACCAAAGTTACTCCCTTTTCGTTTGCTAAGTGGTTTGCTGCCTGCATTACGGCATGTGCAGTACCTAATTGCTCTGCTTGAAGAGCATATTCACTTTTATCACCAATTTGTGCTTTTACTTTTTCCGCTCCATGTCCAACGATTGTCACAAGTTTTTGTAGGGAGAGTGTTGAAATCTGATCCACTACATGTTGTACCATTGGTTTTCCACAAACAGGGTGTAGAACCTTATAAAGCTTTGATTTCATGCGTGTTCCTTGCCCTGCGGCCAAAATTACGCCATATCGATTTGTCATGTTCAGGCCTCCATATCAAATTCGCCTCGGTGAATTTGCGCCCAGATTTTTTAGGTCCACACGAGGTGGGTCACAAAGACATTACCACAGGACTTCAATCTGTGGATGCATTTTCCGCAGAAAATTACCTTTGAAAATCTGTGGCATCCGCCGGAGGCTTTGACTTTATTCTATCAAGGGTTCACCTCGACAGAATAAAGTTAAACCTTTTTATCCATTTCGAATATATCTTAAAAAGAGTCCATTTTCAAGGAAACTAACATAAGTACATGATTTTTTTGATTGGAAATTTTTATATGAGGGAAGCAGGATATATTTTGGGGATAAGAAAAAGAGCCTATCAGGATGTAGGCTCTTCGATGCTATATACGTTTATTTTAAGATGCTCCTGCTTCTTCAAACTCAACCTCTACTTCACCTAAACGGTGATACTCAGCTAGTACTGCATCTTGGATCTTTCCACGCGTACTTGAGTTAATTGGATGAGCGATATCACGAAACTCTCCATCAGGAGTACGTTTGCTCGGCATAGCAACAAATAAACCATTATTGCCGTCAATTACACGAATGTCATGAACAACAAATTCATGGTCTAACGTAATTGATGCAATCGCTCTCATTCTACCTTCAGTATTAACGCGGCGTAATCTAACGTCTGTCACTTCCATTCTGTTCACCACCTTTTTAACTATATAAAAACTTAGTTATTCATATTCAACGGAAAATCGGAAACTCCTGCTAAATATTAAATATTTTTTTAAAAAGATTCATACTTTTTTGTAAATGAACAGAATATTTGTAAAAAAAGACTTATTTCACTAGCGCAATAACTTCAATTTCAACCAAAACATCCTTAGGAAGTCTTGCTACCTCAACAGTTGAGCGAGCTGGTTTATGTCCAGCAAAGAATTCTCCATAAATTTCATTTAGTTCTGCAAAGTCGTCCATATTTTTAATAAATACAGTTGCTTTTACGACAGTATCTAATGACGCACCTGCTTCAGCCAAGACAGCTTGAAGGTTTTTAAAAACCTGTACTGTCTGTTCTTTAATTCCACCACTCACTAATTCCCCAGCCGGTGTTAACGGAATTTGGCCTGAGCTAAAAAACATATTGTTTACAATGATCCCTTGTGAATATGGTCCAATTGCTGCCGGAGCCTGGTTTGTTTGAACTTGTCTCATTCTTCTTCCCCCATCTCGTCCTCAATTTCAACTTTCTGTAGGTAGGACTCATAATTACCCACCGTTACTTTTATTTGTTTTTCCTTTACATCAACATCTGTTAACTTTACTAAGGATATGTATTCATCTACAAGTCTCTCTTCGACGTCTTCCGACTCAACGAGAACACCGATCCCTTTTAGATTCGCATTGAATTCTTCAAGAATACTGACCATTCCTTTAACAGTGCCGCCAGCTTTCATAAAGTCATCGACGATTAAAACATTAGACCCTTCCTTCAGGCTTCTTTTTGCCAATACCATCGTCTGAATCCGCTTTGTTGATCCAGAAACATAATTAATACTCACGGTAGAACCTTCCGTCACGCGATTGCCATGCCTTACAATCACTACAGGTACATCTAAGTACGAAGCAACTGCGTATGCAAGAGGGATTCCCTTTGTTGCAACTGTCATCACAACGTCAATCTCGTGATTGGAATAGATTGAAGCAAAGATTTTCCCGATATTATTCACAATTCTAGGGTCTCCAAGTATATCAGTTAAATATAAATATCCACCCGGAAGAAGCCGATCTGGATTTGCTATTACTTCACAAAGCTCATTAACAACCTTACTTGCTTCTTCTTCCCCGACCATTGGAATAAATTTCACACCACCAGCTGCTCCCGCCACAGTGATTAATGTACCAATTCCTTGTTGCTCAAAGGTCTGCTTGATAATCGCCAAATCTTCACTAATTGAGGACTTCGCAGAATCATATTTATCAGCAAAATAGGTAAGAGATACAAGGTGCTGTGGGTGTAAAAGCAAGTGATTTGTCATATCAACAAGTCTACTACTCCGTCTAAATTTCATGACTGCCTCCAAAAAACCGAATGTTTTATTGATAATATATCATTAACGTACGTTATAATCAAATACGCCTTAGCGTATTTTCTGCCCGATTTTTTTATGCCCACACGAGGTGGGTCACAAAGACGAAGACATCAGGATGTGGCACTCTTAGTCTTTGATCATATGTTCGAAAAATTGCCTTTTAAAAATCGTGGCATCCGCTGGAGGCTTTAACTTTATTCAGTTAGGTTTAAACCACCAACCGATGTATACTCTTTTACATTAATTCCCCACATATAACTAGTGTATTTCTTCTGAATAAAGTTAAACTTTATTTCGTTCACCGAGCAGTCGTACCGCATAGACCTGGTCACAAAAACCACGTAATCCGTTATAAATACGTTGCATTCTAGATTCTCTTTGAACAAGCCCAAAAACAGTTGGGCCACTCCCGCTCATTAATACCGCATCCGCACCAAATCGTTTCATTTGGTCTTTAATATGAGCCACTTCTGGATGAAGCTTTAAGGTTACGTCCTCTAAAACATTTCCAACTCGATTACAAATCCCATCAAAGTCCTTCGTTTCGATTGCCCGAATCATTCCATCCACATCTGGATGGTTAATTTGATCAATGGATAGATTTCGATATACTTCCGCTGTTGAAACACCAATTGTTGGCTTTGCTAAAATGACCCAGCAATGTGGTGGTGCGGGTAATTCTGAAATAATTTCTCCTCTACCCGTAGCGAGTGCGGTCCCTCCATAGACACAAAAAGATACATCTGAGCCAATTTCCGCACCAATTGATGCAAGCTCATCCAAACTGAGTCCTAGGTCCCAAAATTTGTTTAATCCTCGCAACGTTGCGGCCGCATCACTGCTTCCTCCAGCTAATCCTGCAGCCACTGGAATTGATTTTGTAATCGAAATGACTACACCTTTTTTCACACCATATCGTTTTTTTAGTAAATTGGCGGCTTGGTATGCCAAGTTACGACTGTCATCTGGTACAAAGCGATTATGAGAAATGACCTTAATTTCATCTCCCTCATAATCGGATAATTCAAGCCTGTCCGATAGATCAATGGTTGTCATAATCATCCGCACCTCATGATAACCATCCTGACGTTTATGTAAAACATCTAGCGCCAAATTGATCTTCGCTGGGGCTTTAACTAATAGTTTCATGAAAACACCTGCTTTAAACGTAAATTCAATATTGCCATTGTACCATAAAGTAAACATGGTAAAACAGTGATACAAAAGTGTCTGTACTGTTTTTTATGAAATTTGTATATAATGACCTTTTACCTATATAAAGAAAGCCGAAGCAATTCTGCTTCGGCGTCGTAGTTCAAAGACCTGTTTTAGAGGATGTTTAAAAAGTGCGGTGAATATGACGCATCGAATTTCTGCGTTGGCTTGCTTCTCCGTTCCTCACGTATTAACTGCATACGCTCCGGTACTCAAAGCTGCACCGCCTTGAAATTCTCGGTCCTCTTCATCCTCCTTTTTAAATACACACTCTTATTGGTTCTGTCCTTTATTGGCAAGCTGTTGTTGTCCAATTTCAATTGCACGTTTTACCATATTTCCAGCATCACGTGATCGGATTGCACCCCAACCTTCATTTTTAACGGTATCGTAAAACCCGAGTTCTTTTGCTAATTCTTCTTTAAAAGCTTCTGACATGATACCACGACGTCTTCCCAATAACTACAACCCCTTTCTTCATCTACGACATTCATAGGGTTAGTTATAGTAACAAATAATATCCTATTTCATCTTTTTTAAACAAAAAACGTAGTACTTTATACTAAAGTACTACGTTTTTTTGAAAAAATAAAAAAGCAGCAAACAATGAAGTCTACTGCCCACTTATAGCTACGTTCCCGGATGTCTCTTCAAAGAAGGTTAATTGAACGGTTTCTGTAAGGATATCAGCATAGCTGTATGAAACCCGCTCAAAGGAATTCTCATCCTGGTCTAGTTCAATTACAAATACAGAGGGGTACGTTTCAGCGAGCACTCCTGATCGCTCAATTGTCTTTCTACGACCACCATTTGCCTTTAATGTAAGTCGCTTACCTAAATTCGTATCTAGAGACCGTTTAATATCAAGCAAAGTTTTTGCCATTTCACTCCACCTCACTATGTATTAGTATACCAAAATAAACGCCGAACGTCAAACAAAACTAAAATTATAACAATGATACAAAATACTTGTCAATGAATTTTTTCCTACAAATTTTTCAGCACACAACCAATAGTATGTTCAAAAGTGTAGCCAATATGTATATAAATCAAGATTTCTTTTCATCGACAAAATTTTTACCCTCTATAATATGTAATAAAATACCAAGAGGATCTCTAGCGTTACGTCGTTAGAGATCCCCAATCCCCTAATCATCAACCAATTTTTGATAAGGCATACCAGTTCGTAATACACCCTTTGTTTCAATCCCACCTAAGCCTTTTTCTCCTGTTAATGTATTGCGGAGAACATCCCATACATGGATTCTTTCATCAAATGGCGTAAAACTAATTTTCGCTACAATATATACAGGGTCTAAGGCGTGTATATTGACTCTAGACGGTGAACTTGCATAATTTGCCCCCGCCCGTATCAAAGATTCAAAATGTGACTGACAGGCGCCTGCAAAGATGACAAGCTGATCTAAATGTGGAAATCTTTTTCTAGCTTGTCGAACTGTTTGAGCAAAATGTCGGGAATGTCGGTACGCTTTTAGCTCCGTAACCTTTCCCTTTGATTTAGAATAAGCATCATGACCTGTTATAACTAGAATATCGGGTCTATATCTATCAAGTAATTCATCAATCCTTTCAGGCATTTCCCTTTCATGACAGTGAAACCCATATACTGGAACACCAATTTTTTCATATAACGCAAGGCACTTATTTAGATAGTTGGGGTCACCATCAATATGCAGAACTCTTCCTGGGATTTGAAAAAACTCTGCATCATTTGAATACCCACCTGTAGCATGGTATTCACTTTTTTGTCTAACTAACTGATAATCTTGTCGAAATAGTCGATAGGAATGATCCACTTTTTCCCGATCTGTTCGTTTCCTTTCTAGTCTTTCATCCTCGTCAACTAGGACTAAGTCATCATACGGAGCATCTGCAATTAACCTTACATCCTCACCATATAAATTAACAGTTTGGTCATGTGTTATTTCTGTTACTTTGAACAATAAGTCAAACTGATGTGATTTTCGTGCAACAAAATCGCCAACTTTTATATCCATCCTCACCCACTCCAACTTTCGAGGTTATTTCCGCTATTGAGATGCCTTCTTGTTAGCCTATGCAGCATAACGCAATGTGGTGAGGAGAAAGGAGGCAGACATTTTGATATAGAAAAAAGGACCTACTGCAACATTAAGCCCTTAGTTTAATGTTTTATATAATTCATCACTTAGACGCCCAAATTCCTCAATCGATAGGGTTTCCCCACGGCGTCTTGGGTCAATATTTGAAGTGGCTAAACAGCCCTCAATTGCCTCTTTATTTGCCTTTCCATTTGGCAGATTAGAGGTCAAGTTATTTAAGATTGTCTTTCTCCTTTGTCCAAAAGATGCACGAACAACATCAAAAAAGAAGGACTCATTTTCTACTTTAACAGCAGGTTCCTTTCTTTTTAACAAACGTATTACTGCTGAATCCACATTTGGCTGGGGAACAAATACGGTTTTAGGAACCGTCATGACTGTTTCAGCGGTTGTGTAGTATTGGATGGCAATCGACAAGGAGCCGTAATCCTTTGTACCAGGCACAGCTGAAATCCGGTCTGCCACTTCCTTTTGAAGCATAACAACAATTCCCCTTAATGGGAGGTTTTCTGTTAGCAACTTCATAATTATTGGCGTTGTTACATAATAAGGGAGATTAGCGACTACCATGATATCATCGATTCCCTGCATTTTTTCATTTATGACAGACTCGACATCTGCCTTTAAAACATCTTCATGGATAATTTCGACGTTTGGATACGGAGATAGGGTGTCTGCTAAAATCGGTAAAAGTCGCCCATCAATTTCAAATGCAACAACTTTTTTCGCTCGCTTAGCAAGCTGCTCAGTTAACGCACCAATCCCTGGTCCAATCTCGATCGCAGCTGTTTCTTCTGTAACTTCCGCATGGTCAACGATGCGATGTAGTATATTTGTATCAATTAAAAAGTTCTGTCCTAAGCTTTTCTTAAAAGAAAAACCATGCTTTTCTAAAATAGCTCTCGTTCTAATAGGTGTGGCTATATCTTTAATCACTTTGCCTTTCCCCCTGTAATACTTTTTCAACGGCCTGGTCAAATGCCTCTTTTGTGATTTGGAACATCTGTAGACGCTTATAAAGCTGTTTTCCGTTAGTATAACCAATTTTTAAAAGAACGCCTAGCTTTTCCCTTCGTTTCTTCGCCTTGCTTCCACCAATTAATCCTGCGTCCACTAGGGCGTCAAATTCAATTTCCGAGTGAAAGTCTTCCTGTTCTTGTTTTACGTCCGCTAAGGCCTTCCTAATCGCCTCTGGAGTGGCATGTTCAACGCCTACCTTTTTACCTGACTTTGCAAGTGCCTCATTTTTAGGTAAAAACGCATGCTTACATCCTGGAGCGGCTTTTGCGACGATTTTACGAATTCGTTCACCTGGGTAGTCCGGGTCTGTAAAAACAATAACTCCTCTCACTTCATGAGCATGTTTAATTCGTTCTAGCACTTCTTTATTAACGGCTGAACCGTTTGTTTCAATTGTATCGGCATTGACAGCCCGCTTAATCGCAACAGTGTCATCTTTTCCTTCCACAACAATTATTTCTTTTATTTTCATTTTTTTTGAAACCTTTCTCGATTTATTTCGTCTAACAATATAGATACAAATATTACATAATTATAACAAAAAAGACATAAGCATAAAAATAGAGGAAAAAGACATAAAAAAACAGAGGAGAATCTCCTCTGTTGAACGCAAGTTAATTTAAGATTTGAATTTTGACCTTTCGTTGCCCCCAACGATAGGCTTGTGATTTCTCGGAGAAAAAGACATCAATCTTATGACCTTTAATCGCGGTACCCTTGTCAGCAGCTACTGCATAGCCATATCCTTCGACATATACTTTTGTACCTAAAGGAATGATACTTGGATCAACTGCAATAACCTTAACATTTGGATTTGCACGAAGATCCAAACCTGTAGCAGTTGTACCTGAACACCCGCTACAATAAGCTGTATATGCTGTAGAAGATACATAGAATTCGTTTGCTACATTAGCTGTACCACGGGAAACCTGTTGCACGATTTCACGTGTACCAACTGCAACAACCTTATCCTTGCTATCCGTTAGGCTTTCTGTTTTAGTTAGCTCTCTTGAAACTTCTTTTCCATTCTCAAGAACAACTTCATAGTGTTTTGCAACTTTACCCTCTTGACCAGGAGTTACAACCTTTTCTTTGCCTTTATCAATGCTGTTGTCTTTTTTCCGAACAACTGCAAAGGCAACTGATTCTTCCACTACATCGGTGACTTTTTCTACTCGTACAACATTAACGACACTATTTGCTGTAATCTGTTCTTCCATCCCTGGCTCTACGCGATCCAATTCATTTAGTGCAACATTTTGACCTTTTAAAAAGTCAGCGACAGTAGTCGAAGTGGACCAAACTTGACTTTCAGTTCCGCCGTCATTAAGCGTAAGTTGAAATGCCCTTTCAACTTCTACTTTTATATCTTTTGTTAACTTTGTATCTAAACTCGGATTGACTTTATCGTGCTCCGTTATTTCTACCTTCTCATCTTTGAAAAGATCTCCCACGGTTTTGACTGTTGTCCAGACCTTTTGTGGTTGGTTATCGACAACAAGCTCAACTGGAATGGCCTCTTGCCACGACACCTTCATATTATTCTTGATTGCCGTATCCATAGATGGTGAAAGCTCGTCATGCTTTGAGACATCAATCTCTAAATCCTGTAGAACTTCAGCAACCGTGTTTGCGTGCGTCCTTATAACTTGCTCATTTCCATTTAATGATAGTGTAACTGTATCCTTAGTGGTTTCATATGCAGCATATCCTGTACCAGTACCTGCTAATACTATAAAACTACTTATCGCGACTATTAATCTCTTTTTGTGCTTCGACTCGGAAAACAGTTTTTTCATGTTTTTAAGCAAATGAAAAACGCCTCCTTCTCTCAGTGGATTATATAAAGGATATATTAATCTGTCAACCCCACCCCTTTTTTACGTCACCGTTGTAAAATATTATGCAAGAAGAGTTTTTAAAAAGGAAGGATTAGTTGTCGACAAAGATATATATGAGACGAAGGAGACATGTAGAACTTTTTCTAATCAACTTATTATAGGACAAGCTACCCTATTTTCTGACAAAAATTGCTATCATTTTATGCCGAAAAATCGCTTCGCATTGTCGGACGTTTTTTCGGCAATTTCCTCAAATGAGACCCCTTTTAGCTCTGCAATTTGCTCTGCTACATATTTCACATAGCTTGGTTCATTTCGTTTTCCCCGAAAAGGATGTGGAGTTAAATAAGGACAATCCGTTTCAATTAAAAGGCGATCCAGTGGAATTTCTGCTGCCACTTCTTTTGGTTTTTTCGCATTTTTGAAGGTCACAGGGCCACCAAATGATATGTAAAAATTCATGTCGATGCATTGTTTGGCAACTTCGATACTACCAGTAAAGCAGTGCATAATCCCTCCCACTTCACTGGCATTCTCTTCTTGTAGAATCTCGATAATATCAGCTGTTGCTTCTCGATTATGAATAATAATAGGTAGTTTTACTTTCTTTGCTAAACTGATTTGTTTTCTGAAGACTTCCTTTTGAATATCCTTCGGAGACTTATCCCAGTGGTAATCAAGACCCATTTCTCCTAATGCCACAACCTTTGGATGGGCACTAAGCTCTTCAATCCACTCGAGGTCTTCATCCGTCATATCAATCGCATCAACGGGATGCCAACCGATTGTTGCATAGATAAATTCATATTGATCCGCTAATTCAATCGCTCTTGTGATCGTTTCGCGGTCAAAACCGACGACTACAATTCTTTCTACACCTTCACTAAGTGCTCTTTCGATTACTTCATCTAAATCGTCTTGATACTGTATCGCATTTAAATGTGCATGTGTATCAATTAACATCATACAGACTCCTTTATTACTGAATTTTCGTATGTAAAAAGGACAGATAGCTCTGTCCTTTTTCGTGTCTAGCTCCAGGCGCCATCGGCTCGAGGTCATAAGCCAATCGCTTCGGAAGGTAAAATGCACCTTCTGTCAGCGCTCGTCTTGTGCTTGTCGCCGATAAGCGGGCGCCTTACGCTTTTCTTGTTATTTAACTTTAGCTCCATTTGGTAGGCTTTGATCAATCGTTGCGACCGATAGTTTTCCATCAACAGATCCTGCTAGAATCATACCTTGTGATAGCTCACCGCGAAGTTTTACAGGTTTAAGGTTCGTCACACAGATCACCTTTTTACCTACTAGTTCTTCAGGAGTATAATACTGTGCAATACCAGAAACAACCTGGCGCTTTTCAAAGCCTAAATCTAATTGAAGCTTTAAAAGCTTATCAGCCTTTTTCACTGGCTCTACTTGAAGCACTTGCGCAACACGAAGCTCAACCTTCATGAAATCATCGATTGTGATTTCATCAGCTTGTTCAACTTCCTTTACATGCTCTTCCTTTACAGGCTCTTCTTTTTTCGTACCACCCTGCATTTTTTCCTTAATATATTCAACTTCGTCGGCAATTTCTAAACGAGGGAAAATCGGCTCACCCTTTGTAACCTGAATGCCTTCTGACTTAATTCCAAATTGAGTTAAGCTTTCCCATGTTTTCAATGCATCATCTTTAATACCTAGTTGTGCAAAAATTTCTCCTGGAGTTTTAATTAAGAATGGTTCAAGCATAATGGCTGCAAAGCGTAGAGATTCCGCTAAGTGACTCATGATAGAACCTAATTCATCTATTTTCGCTTCATCTTTTGCAACAACCCATGGCTGAGTCTCATCAATGTATTTATTTGTACGGCTTATAAACTGCCATAGGGCTGTAAGTGCAACAGAAAACTCCATTTTCTCCATTGCCTCTTCGTATTTTGCAACAGTTTCCACAGCGAAATTCGCTAACTGAGTATCATACTCTGATCGATTTCCTTGATAAGCTGGAATTTTACCATCAAAATATCGCCCAATCATCGCTACAGTTCGATTTAGTAAGTTTCCTAAGTCATTTGCTAAATCAAAATTGATTCTTTCAACGAATCCTTCTGGGGTAAATACACCATCAGCACCAAAAGGTACCTCACGTAATAGGTAATAACGTAGAGAATCAAGTCCATAACGATCAATTAATGTGACTGGATCAACGACATTTCCCTTTGATTTTGACATTTTGCCATCCTTCATTAACAACCAACCATGGGCAAATACTTTTTTCGGCAATGGTAGGTCCAATGCCATCAGCATAATTGGCCAATAGATCGTATGGAAACGAACGATTTCCTTTCCGACTAAATGAACATCAGCTGGCCAATATTTTTGGTATTTAGTATCATCTTCTGTACCGTAACCTAAAGCTGTAATATAGTTTGATAGCGCATCAATCCATACGTAAATTACATGCTTTGGATCACCAGGTATTTTAATTCCCCAATCAAAGGTTGTTCTTGATACAGCCAAATCCTCAAGTCCAGGCTTAATAAAGTTATTAATCATTTCATTTTTACGGGACTCGGGCTGGATGAATTCAGGATTTTCTTCATAGTACTTAAGCAAGCGATCTGCATACTTACTCATTTTAAAGAAATAAGATTCTTCCTTCACCTTTTCAACTGGACGGCCACAGTCTGGGCAATTTCCATCGACTAATTGTCTTTCGGTAAAGAAAGATTCACAAGGCGTACAATACCAGCCCTCGTATTGATCAAGGTAGATATCTCCTTGTTTTACTAGTTGATCAAAAATCATTTGAACAACTTTTTTATGTCGATCTTCCGTTGTACGGATAAAATCATCGTAGGAAATCTCAAGTTTCTTCCATAGTTCTTGAATGCCTGATACAATCTCATCAACATATTCTTGTGGCGTTACACCTTTTTCCGCTGCAGAACGTTGGATTTTTTGACCATGTTCATCAGTTCCTGTTAAAAACATTACATCATATCCACGTAGTCTTTTATATCGAGCCATAGCATCCGCTGCTACAGTTGTATAAGCGTGTCCTATATGTAATTTCCCACTTGGATAATAAATGGGTGTGGTTAAATAAAAAGTTTTATTCTCTTGAGCCATCGGTAAACCTCCTCTTAATCAAATGCGCCTTGGCGTATTTGCGCCCAGATTTTTTCGAGCTTGCTCGAAAAACTTCCTTTGAAAATCTGAGGCATCCGCCGGAGGCTTAACTTTTTTCAATAAAGGTTGCCCCCGCAGAATTGGATACATTTATTGTGTTCGTCCTACAAAATTTTAGAGTGAAAAAAGTTATAGCCCGAATAAGCAAGACATTCCTATTCATCTATTCCTATTATATCTTCAAAATATACCTAAAGCACAAGTGGAATGTCAATTTATAGAGATTTATATACGTATGTATTATAAGAAACAATTCAACACATCTTTTTTTCGACAAAATTCGGTTGGTTTTTGTAGAATTTTGTCGAAAATATTCTACGTTTTTTCCACTATTATGGTACAGACTTTTTCAAAAAATATAGTAGATTGGTAATGTAAAGACCTCATAAAACCCTTCTGTTATACGACACCACGTACCATTTTTATACATATTTTAAAAGAATTGTAGTTAAAATGATTGACGTTAAATGGAAATCTTGATATTATTATCTAGAAATCAATTTGTCGAAAATTGACGATAAAGAGAGATAAATAGAAATATTGAGAGGAGAAAAACAAATGAAATCTACAGGTATTGTTCGTAAAGTTGACGAATTAGGTCGTGTTGTTATTCCTATCGAGCTTCGTCGTACATTAGACATCGCTGAAAAGGATGCTCTTGAAATCTATGTTGACGATGACAAAATCATTTTAAAGAAATACAAGCCAAATATGACTTGCCAAATTACAGGTGAAATCTCTGATGATAATTTCACTCTAGGTAATGGTAAGATTGTTCTTAGCCGTGAAGGTGCTGAACAAATCCTTAAAGAACTTCAAGATAACCTTACAGTTGTAAAATAATAGATGTTATGAAAAAAGCTTCTCATCCTGAGAGGCTTTTTTCATTTTTACAAACCATGATATTCTTGGTAAATTTCTCTCTTTTGCTGTTTTCGGTCTTTTGCAACTTGTTTAATTGCCTCTTTTGTTGTCATGGACCCGGACTCCACATAGTGGTTAACATGTTGTTCGATTGATAGTTCTTCCCACCAGACCTCAGCAAGGTCGTCTTCACTAAGATGAGTTCCCTCCACAACAAGACAAAACTCTCCGCGAACCGTATCCTCCTCTGTCCACGCAAGAACCTCATCCAGGTCTCCACGAATAAACTCTTCAAACTTCTTCGTTAATTCTCTAGAAACCGTTATTTTGCGATTTCCAAGTACCTCTCTCATGATCTTCAGTGTTTCTTTTAAGCGATGTGGTGCTTCATAAAAAAGCATCGTTGCTTGAATATGTCCTAAGCCTTCCAACTGTTTTCGTTTTTCTTTCTTATTTCGGTCTAGAAAACCGTAAAAATAAAAGGGTTGCGTACTAATTCCGGAGGCAATTAAAGATGTTAATGCAGCATTCGCACCCGGAAGTGGCACAACATACATTTGTTCCTGAACCGCCTCGACAACTAGTTCGTAGCCTGGATCAGAAATCGTAGGCATGCCTGCGTCACTTACGAGTGCCACATCTTTTCCTTCTCGTAATATAGTTAGGATTTTATCCCCGCTCACCTTTTTATTATGTTCATGATAACTAATCACAGGTGTTTCAATTTCAAAGTAATTGCAAAGCTTTTTTGTTTGTCTTGTATCTTCTGCTGCAATAAAAGCAGATTCTTTCATTATTTTAATTGCGCGGAAAGTCATATCCTCCAAATTCCCAATTGGAGTTGGAACGAGATATAAGGTTCCATATTCATAATTTGGTTGAAAGCTTTTTTGCTGCCACATATCGCTCCTCACTTTCCATTGCCAGTATCTGTTCCTTCTCAGGCCGCTTTAATTGTTTAAATCTGTATTCTGCACGCATCGCTTCTTCTTTCGTTTCAAATTCCTGAGCAAATAATAGTGTAATCGGGCCTCTTCCTCTTGTATATTTGGCTCCTTTTCCCTCATTATGCTTTTTCATTCTTTGTTGAACATCTGTTGTATAACCTGCATAATAGGTTCTATCCTTGCACTCCACGACATAAAAATAGTGCTTATTCGTCTCCATAGAGAATGGTCCTTATCTCTTTTGTATACTCATTATGTTCATCGTATACATATAGTGGAGGTAAAATTTTCAAATCTGCATTTCCCTGTTTGATTCCTTCAACTAAAATGGTATTTGCCTCTTTTCCGAGTCTTGGATGGACAAATTGCAAACGCTTTGGCTCAATTTGGTAATGTCTCATTAAGGTAAGAATATCCATTAATCGACCTGGGCGATGAACTAATGCAACCTTACCTCCTTGCCTAACCAATTGGCTACTTACACGGACAACATCTTCTAATGTACAAAAAATTTCATGTCGAGCAATCGCAAGGTGTTCATTTTTATTGATATTATCGTCTTTTGGCGATGGAAAATATGGAGGATTACAGGTCACAACATCATATTTTCCATGACCCAGCTTTTCTGGCATGTCCTTAATATCCCCGTGAATAATCGAAAGCTGATTTGAAAGTTCATTGTACTCAATGCTACGTTTTGCCATATCATAAATACGATCTTGAATTTCAACACCTGTAATCTCTGCCTTTGATCTCCTGCTTAATAATAATGGGATGACACCATTGCCTGTACACAAATCAATGATTTTTCCTTTTTGAATCGGTACATACACAAATCTTGCTAAAAGCACCGTATCCAATGAAAAAGCAAAGACAGAAGGGCTTTGGATGATTCTTAAATTCTCTGCTAACAAATGATCTAATCGTTCATCATCATGTAATTGAACCATTGCATTATTTTTCCTTCCTTACAGTTATGTTATCTATGTATCATTATAAGGCTTTTCCATAGAATTGAAAAAGTCCTCCCCTGTTGGAAAGGACCTATTTCTTATTTAAAAAGGAGAGACAAAATAAGCAGTCGCCATCAGAACGAACACTTCCATAGTGAACATTACAAATGTGGAAGCCCTCCTGATAAAGTCTAGCTAAATTATCATATCCTTCACCGATATCAACTAGCCTAGCTTCTTGTAAAGCTTTATCATTTTTTTCTTCTTTTTTCTTAGAAATGGATTGATCAAGTCGGCGACGTAAAAGGTCATTCTCCATTTTTAGATTGTGATTCTCTTCAAGTAATTGCCCAAGATGTTCTTTTAATTCTCCTAGCTGAGTATACAGATTTCCAATTTGAGTCTCCATACTACTAACAGATTCAAAAATATCTTTTTTATCCACGCACTCCACCTCGTCATTCTGTGGCTTGAATCGAAATCGCTCCTTCTTTCAGTAGTTCCTCCCACGTATATTCGACAACTCGTTCACGGCCAATTAATTCTAGCTGAAGTACTCGTTCTAAAATATTGAGTCCAACAACCTTCCCAGTTCCACTTGTTGTTTCAATCATATCGCCGAGGTCTGGAAGCTGTTCCTTTGCACTTTCGTATTCATCATTCTCATATTTTAGACAGCACATTAAGCGACCACATAAACCTGATATTTTAGTAGGGTTTAACGAAAGGTTTTGATCTTTTGCCATCTTAATTGAAACCGGCTCAAAATCACCTAAGAAGGTTGAGCAACAAAGCATTCTTCCACATGGACCAATTCCACCTAGCATTTTGGCTTCATCACGTACACCAATTTGTCTTAATTCAATTCTTGTACGGAAGATTGCCGCTAAATCCTTCACTAATTCACGGAAATCAACACGTCCATCTGCTGTAAAATAGAAGATTACTTTATTTCTATCAAACGTATATTCTACATCAACAAGCTTCATATCAAGGCTATGCTCTACTACTTTTTCCTGGCATACATCATACGCCTCTTTAGCCGCTGCTTTATTTTCTTCTACAATTAATTTATCCTTTGAATCCGCAATGCGGATAACCTTTTTCAATGGAAGTACGATGTCATTTTCATCGACTTGCTTTTTATTTATAACAACCTTGCCAAATTCAATTCCTCTAACCGTTTCGACAATGACATATTCGCCATCGGGAATTGTAAAACCATTTGGATCAAAGTAATAGATTTTACCCGCTTTTTTAAAGCGTACACCAACTACATCATACAAGCTTATATCCCTCCTGTAACTTTATTACCAATTGCTCCATTAATAAATGTGGGTTCATGTTGGTGTATAGGCGACGTTTCGCCTCTAATACCGCTGCTATTTGATCACTCACACGTCTTGTTGACGTCTGAAGTGCATGTTGTTTTAAGCTAGTAATCTGGTCATGAAAAATAAGCTTTTCTTCATCACCAAGCTGTATATATAATAAATCTTTAAAAATAAGCAATAATATATCTAAACCAAAGCTAAGCTGCTCCTTCTCTTTAAAATGCGGCAACCATTGGTCCTGCAGAAAAAAGAAAGCATGAGTTGGCCTTGTATGGATTACTTCATATAATTGTAACACTATTGAACGGGACTGTCCAAACCAAGCATCCTCGCTTAATTCACGAGCTTCCTCTAAATTATTGGTTGTATGTGCAACAAGTAAAGCAATCGTAGGTGATATTCCTTCATCGATTAGCCGCTCAGAAATGACCTTTGGAGCGAGTGGCTGAAACGATAAAACCTGGCATCGGGATAAAATCGTATTTAAGATCCGATGGATTTGTTCAGTTAACAAAATCGCCACTGTTTGACTTGTCGGCTCTTCTAGGAATTTCAACAAACTATTTGCGGCATTTGTTGTCATTTTATCAGCATGATTAATCAAATACACTTTACGATTTGACTCTACACCCGTTTTTGAAAACTCTTCTTGTAATGCTTGGATTTGCCACTTTTTAATCGATTGACCATCTGGCTCAATGACATGGACATCGGGGTGGTTTCCCGATGAAATCCTGCGGCAATTTGTACATTCATTGCACGGTCTATACCCATTTGGATGCTGACAGAAAATACTTTTAGCCAAAAGAAAGCCTACTTCCTTTTTGCCCGTCCCTCGGCTTCCCTCAAATAAGTAAGCATGGGCCACTCTGTTCTTCTTGAGACTATTTTCAACCATTTTTAGGACAAGTGGTTGATATTCCTGAAGTTGTTCCCATGTTTTTCCCACCATATATCACTCTTTCAAATCACGTATATAAGTTAATTAATAGTCCTTTTATTAATCCAACTTTTCCGAGAATATCGATTGACCCTTTTTCTTGGTTAACCATTTGTTCAGTTAAATCCAAAAGTTCCTTATCGATTTCCTCAACAAGCTTATGTGTTCTCCCTTGTCCATTAAAGTTCCAGCTGTGGGACTCTTTAACATCCATCCCATACTCTACAGCCTCATGGATAAAGCGTTTCACAAGGGATTTATAGGAAGCCAAATCCTGAAAAGTTTGAGAGCGAGAGAGTCGCTCTCCCGCCATGTCAATTTGAGAAAGTAGCTTCGTCAATTGTTCCATTTGAAGCTTATTTCCTTCTTGATGAACAATTTTGCTAAAAGTAAGATTGCCCGAAACTTTATTAGATGTGTTTTGCTGATTTTTATCTATATTGACACGAAAATCCTGGTTTATTTTCATGAAGAATAAAACACCTACTTAAAATTGATGGAACTCGTCAATCGGTAACACAAACACCGTAGCGCCACCCACTTCAACCTTCACTGGGAATGGAACAAAGGAATCTGCATTGCCACCCATTGGTGAAACAGGGGCAATCATTTGCTCCCGATGTTTGCAATTATCCTTGATAATATCTAATAATTTATTTATACGGATGTCCTCTGTACCTACAAGAAACGTAGTATTACCTGATTTTAGAAAACCACCTGTTGTAGCAAGCTTTGTTGCTCTAAAATTATGTTCAACTAATGCCTGTGACAAACGGTTGCTGTCCTTATCCTGTACAACTGCAACGACTAGCTTCATCATATTGCCTCCCTTTATTTTATCACTTTTATGTGTTCCTTCATATTACGAAATTTGGTAACTATATGTGCAAATGTCCATTAGTTGTCTTTATTCTATACCAAATATAGCCAGAACGAAAAGAAAAACCTCAAAAATCATCAGACTTTTGAGGTAATTCGAATGATTAGGCTTTATTTAAATGTTTTTCAATCATTTCAAGTGCTTCCTTCGTTACTGTTTCGATTGAATTCTCTGCATTAATCGTGTGGAACCGGTCCTTAAAACGATCTGCAACCATTAGATATCCTTCATACACCTTTTGGTGAAAGGAAAGCTTCTCTAGATCAAGGCGGTTAACTTCTCTTTCATCATTCTTTTTAATTCTTGTTAGTCCTTTTTCAGGCTGAATATCAAAGAAAAGGGTAAGCGAAGGCATAAGCCCATTAATAGCAAATTCATTAATCGATAAAACCTCATCAATTCCTAGCTCTCGCGCATACCCCTGATATGCCAGTGAGCTATCAACAAATCGATCACACAGGACTATTTTTCCTTCTTCTAAAGCTGGGATAACTTTCTCAACTAAATGCTGACGGCGAGAAGCAGCGTATAAAAGCGCCTCAGTACGTCCATCCATTTTCGTATTGTTCTTATCTAAAATGACAGAACGAATTTGTTCTGCTATATCAATTCCACCTGGTTCTCTAGTGGTAACGACATCATATCCTTTTTTTGAAAGCTCTTCCTGAAGTATTCCTAATACGGTTGTTTTACCCGCACCCTCAGGTCCTTCAAATGTTATAAAATAACCTGCCAATTCTTTTCAAGCTCCTTACATATCTAATATCTTTATATACTTTCCCTTCATGTCCCCACCTTGGAAATGTGCACCTGTCTCAATATAGGTAGTAAGGATTTCAATGTGTCGTTCAGTTACACATTCTCCTTCCATTAAGACAGGAATCCCTGGGGGGTACGGTATAATCATTTCTCCGGAAATGTTTCCAATTGCATCTTCAAACGAAACAACCTTTTTATTGTACACTTTTATTTGATTATAACAAAGTTCAAGAGTGGAAACTGTCTTTCCTTCATCATGTAAATCAATAAATTTACGTTTAATCGGCGAATATTCCTGAACAGCACAACTTATTTTACTAAAAATTTCATCAGCATCAAAGCCCTCTGATAATGGCAACACAAAAAGCACATTGTTTGGGTCTGCCATTTCGGTAAAAAGGCCTTCTTTTTCAAAGGAACTTTGTAGCTCATATCCATTTAGCTCACATTGAGATTGGATAGTAAGCTTTAATAGGTCTGTTTGGACGTCTTGGTTTTTCGAAGTCACAACCTTTATTTGTGGTATTGCTTCGAGCCTATTAGTAAAAGCAGTAATTTTTTCAATGATTTTGTTCGGACCCTTTTCCTTCATAGTAGCAAGATAATGCCTAGCAAGATCAAGTGAGGCCATAATTGGATAGGATGGACTACTTGATTGCAAAATTTGCAGGTATGACTCGACCTCTTCATTTTGAATGAAATTACTATTTAGATGTAATAAGGAGCCCATTGTCATCGCTGGGAGAGTCTTATGCGCAGAATGCACGACAATATCAGCACCTAAAGAAACAGCTGAAGAAGGAAAACCTTTTAACATAAAATGAGCTCCATGTGCTTCATCAATTAATACTGCTGCTCCTTTTTCATGTGCATATGTAATAATCTGGGCCAATTCATTTGGATTCACCATTCCATAATAGTTGGGACTCGTTAAGATAACAGCTTTAATTTGTTTGTATGTATCAAATGCCTCTTTTACTGTTGTAAAGGAAACATAGGAGGCAGCCTGCACTTCATTATCATACGTCTGATGAAGAAAAACAGGTCGAGCTCCTGCCATCTTTAACCCATTTAAAATGGATTTATGGGAATTTCGTTGCACAAGAACAATATCATTTTCAGAACATGACGCAAGAATCATTGCTAAATTTCCCACCGTCGAACCATTTACTAAAAAGTAGCTTTTTTCGACCCCATATAAATCTGCCACTAACTCTTGAGCTTCCAAAATGGCCCCTTCAGGATGATGCAGATCATCGAGTCCAGTTAATTCTGTTGCATCAATTTCTAATACTTTATGAAAATAGGTATAACCCCTACTTGAAAATACTTGTCCGTATTTATGACCTGGTACATGCATCGATTGAGGTCTTAACTTCACATGACCATCGAGTGCATCAAACAATGGCGTTTGTTGTTGTTTCATAGTTATATATACCTTTCTTATGTACTAACCTTATTATAAAACAAAAAAAGGGACCTATACTACTAGGTCCGACAACAACTTGAGATTGCCCCTAACGCGAAAGCAATTCCAAGCGGTTTGAAACTATGAATATATCTCTGGGGTAGTAACCTTTTTAAGCCTATCTAAATAAAATTGATACTTAAGATCATTTGTTTCCGTACGGATTATGTCTTGTTCACAATCCAAACAAATGAATCTTGTATAAAGGTGTATGCCTCTCTTTTTCTCTTGCTCACATATAATACACGTTTCCCCATAATGATTTCTATTTGCGAGTGAACTCATTGCCTCCACCTCCATACACATATTTTGCCCGGATTCATCAAAATGTATACACAATTATAAAAATAACGAACAGTTGTAATTTAGTTTATTTAGTAATCTATGAAGTTCGGGAGCTAGTTTGTGTATGTCTTAGTTTAAAAAAGTTTTAACTAATATGGAAATTTGTGGTATATCAATTAGCAAATTTGCGGTTATTTCGCTGGGTCGTATACCCTTTAGCGTGTTTGCGGTGTATCATTTATTGTTTTGCAGCTCCGCGATATATCGTTTATGCCGTTTGCGGTATATCATTTATTGTTTAGTAACTGAGCGATATACCGTTTAAGCCATTTACGGTATACCATTTCTTGTTTTTCGGCTGGGTGATATATCGTTTATGTCGTTTGCGGTATATCATTTATCGTTATTCGACTAGAAGATATATCGTTTATGGTACGTTACCCTTTTTTACAATTCAATCATCAAATAGGAATGATTAAGCACTTTGCCTTACTCTTCTCTACATCCCAATTAAAAAACGGGTACGATTCCAGAGTTTTCGTTACTTTTATAACAACTTTAATCGCGAAATGGTCACGAATCCTGAATTAATCTTTAAGGCAACAAAAAAAGACCAACCATATCGGCTGATCTTTTGTTTGCC
>NZ_JBALOQ010000013.1:238719-310413 GCF_036962705.1 Bacillus sp. JJ1562 | reverse complement strand
ACAATTTTGGTGCAGTTCACATATTGTGGTGAGTTTTCTTTTTAATGACAGCGAAGACCAAATTTCTTTGAAAAACCAGAGAAAGTGGTTTTCATAAAGGTGATGAAGACCAAGTCCCTTCGGAAAACTAGAGAAAGTGGTTTTTATAAATGCGATGAAGACCAAGTCCCTTTGAAAAACCAGAGAAAGTGGTCTTCATAAATGCGATGAAGACCAAATCCCTTCGGAAAACTAGAGAAAGTGGTTTTCATAAATGCGATGAAGACCAAATTTCTTTGAAAAACCAGAGAAGTGGTCTACATTAATGCGATGAAGACAAAATCTCTTTGAAAAACCAGAGAAAGTGGTCTTCATAAAGCGATGAGGGATAAATCCTTTCGAAAAAACAGAAGAAATAGTCCATCAAAAAATGATTAAATAACCTTGATAAATAAAGAATATGACGTGTGCCAAAGCACATGTCAGTTCTAATACCATTTATTAAAATTGCACCCACAAACGGAACCAATACAAAAAGGAGGCTTAGTTATTTAGCAAGTTCGATACTAAGGGAAATTTCAAGTGTTGTATCGAAAAAGACAGTATGAATTTTGAGTCTATATGATTTATCGTCCAGCTCGAAAACACTATTTTCGATTGTCCTAAAAAGAAGCTCTTTGTTTTTGGATACGGTTTGAACATCCTGTCCAATTAAAGAGTTAAGATCCTCAATTACAGTGGTTCTCATATGGTGAAGATTGAGTGAACTTAGGTCAAATTTCTTTTTGTTTACGAAATCCACCTTGAAGTCCTGAATTTTGAGCTTGTTTTTGTTGTCTTCGTTTAATTTTTTCATATCTTCTATAAGAATGTCCTTGCTTTTTTTTAAATCATTAATTTCACTTACCTGTTCTGTCATTTTTAGAATTTGTTTATCCTGTAACACACCAAACTGAAACAAAAATACAAACCAACTTATTAATGCACCGATCACAACGCCTGCGAAAAATCGTTGCCAGCCCGGTTTTTGATGATAGGGTGGGACTCTCATTAGGTTATATGCTCCTGTGTAAACCACTCAATTATTCTCCAGCCGAATTGAGCTCCTCCCATCGCCGAGACAATAAGAAGAAATTGTTTAAACACATCTTTTGTCTGTCCAAGAAAAATCCCCTTTTCAAAGCTGTAAAAAGTATCAAATGTTCCACCAATTGCAGCAACAAGTGCCCAAATTTTCAACTTGCTTGCTACCGAATAGATTTCGGATAATGGTGCTTGACCCGAAAAAAAGGCACCTATCCCTCCGATTAGCGATCCACCTAAAAGGACCCCAAGGGCAATAAAGAAACTATGAATAAATGCAGGCATAAATGCGTCTTTCACTTCCATTTAGACACCCTCTTTGTAAAAATGTTATGGTTTACGAAACTTTTACTATATGTATATGGACAAACACTAGCCAGTATGAGTTTTGTTTTGCTTGTTTCGTAAATAGGACTATAATTGAAGTATTGTATAGGACGAAAAAATAAATGAAAGAGGTGTAATTTCGTTGCCTTTTGTTCATCTTCAGGTTCAAAGCGCCTATAGCCTTTTATCGAGTGCTGCAAAAGTTGAAGCTTTGGTTGAAAAAGCTAGCAACCTAGGGCTTAAAGCGTTGGCATTAACCGATGAAAACGTAATGTATGGCGCGATAGCCTTTTATAAAGAATGCAGGAAGCGTGGAATCAAGCCAATCATAGGCATGACTACCTCGGTATTATCGGAGGAAGAAAACCACACTGCTTATCCTGTAGTATTACTTGCAAAAAATAACAAAGGATATCAAAATCTCTTAAAAATAAGTAGTGCCATTCAAACTAAATCAAAGGATGGAATTCCCAGAAGATGGTTATCCCAATATCGCGAGGGATTAATCGGTATATCACCTGGTCTTAAAGGGGACATCGAGCAAAGCCTAAAGAATGGAAAATACGAGGAAGCAATAGAGCGAGCAAATTCCTACAAACAAATCTTTGAACAAGAAAGCTTTTATTTAGCAGTGCAAAATCATGGCTTGCGAGAGAATGTCGAAATGAATAGCAATTTATTCAAAATAGGTCAAGATCTGCAAATTCCATTGGTTGCCACAAACAATGTTCAATACATAGAACAAGCAGATTCATTTGCTCATGAGTGCTTACTATCTATAAAAAATGGGACGAAGCTTTCAGATGAAGATCGAGTCATCCTTCCGAGCAAGGAATACTATTTAAAATCTCCATCACAAATGACCGACCTATTTTCTGACACACCAGTGGTTCTTGAAAACACATTACACATTGCCAGGCAATGTAATGTCGAAATTGAATTAGGGAAATTTGCATTACCGAAATATCCAGTTCCGGGTCATGAATCTGCAGAGGATTATTTGTCACGAATCTGTCTAAAAGGACTGAAAGAAAGGTACCAAAATCCTACTGATGAACAGTCCGAACGACTCCAGTATGAGCTTCAAGTCATCAAAAAAATGAATTTTAGTGATTATTTTTTAATTGTTTGGGATTTTATGAAATATGCGCATGAGAACGGTATTGTAACGGGACCAGGAAGGGGTTCAGCAGCGGGCTCACTGGTCGCCTATGTTCTATATATAACTGATGTTGATCCACTTGAACATCAATTATTATTTGAACGATTCTTAAACCCTGAAAGAATATCAATGCCCGATATTGATATTGATTTTCCAGATAACCGACGGGATGAAATGATTGAATATGTTTCGAAAAAATATGGCAGACTTCATGTTGCCCAAATCATTACATTTGGAACATTAGCTGCAAGAGCTGCACTTCGGGACGTTGGAAGAGTGATGGGAATCTCTCCTAAAGAAGCTGATTTTCTTGCAAAACAAGTTCCAAGTAAGCTTGGAATCACACTGCAACAAGCCTATGAAGAATCGCAAGGATTACGGGAATATATTCAAAACATCGAAATCGGACGGAAAATCTTTGAAACAGCGAAAAAAATTGAAGGTCTACCAAGACATACTTCCACACATGCTGCAGGGGTTGTTATTAGTGAACAACCGTTGACGGATTTAATTGCCATTCAAGAGGGTCATAATGAAGTTTATTTAACACAATTCCCAATGGATATACTCGAGGAAATTGGTCTCTTAAAAATGGATTTTCTTGGACTTCGTAACTTAACGCTTATCGATAATATTCATTCCACGATTAAGCGTAGCACAGGAAAGAGTATTGACCTTTCGACGATCCCTTTAGATGATCAGAAAACATTTGCCTTGTTAAGTAAAGGAGATACGACAGGGGTTTTCCAGCTAGAGTCAAGCGGGATGAGGAGTGTTTTAGTAAGGCTTCAGCCGAATGCACTAGAAGACATTGTGGCAGTAAATGCTTTGTACAGACCTGGTCCAATGGAAAATATCCCATTGTATATTGCACGAAAGCATAAAAAAGAAGCAGTTCAATATCCACATCCTGACCTAAAACCGATTCTACAAATGACATATGGGGTTATTGTGTATCAGGAGCAAATTATGCAGATTGCCTCAAAAATGGCCGGATTTAGTCTTGGTGAGGCTGACCTTTTAAGAAGAGCCGTAAGTAAAAAGAAGAAAGAGGTTCTTGATAAGGAGCGGCAGCATTTTGTTCAAGGTAGTTTAAGCAAGGGCTATACCGAAAAAACGGCAAATGAGATTTACGACTTAATTGTTAGATTTGCTAACTATGGTTTTAACCGTAGTCATGCCGTTGCCTATAGTATGATTGCTTATCAGCTCGCCTATTTAAAAGCAAACTATCCGCTCTATTTTATGGCTGCACTACTCACAAGTGTGATTGGAAACGATGACAAGCTAGGACAATATATTCGTGAATCCAAACAAAAGGGCATTACCATTCTGCCCCCATCTATTAATAAAAGTTTTTATCCATTTATTGTAGAGAAAAAGGCGATTCGATTTAGTTTGGCAGGTATTAAAAGTGTAGGAGTTGCCGCGCTAAAAGAGATTGTCGAAACAAGAAAGGTTAAACCATTTTCAGACCTATTTGATTTCTGTGTTAGAACCTCGATGCGAAGTATAAATCGTCGTACTTTAGAAGCGTTAGTTTGTTCAGGCGCTTTTGATGAATTTGGAGAACATCGAGCAACTCTTTTAGCAACTTTAGACGTTGCACTCGAACATGCAGAACTCGTACGACCGAAGGATGATGAAAATCAATTTGAGATGTTTTTTGAGGATGATTTTGGACTTAAACCAAAATATGTTGAAGTTGAACCATTTAAGGAAATGGAAAAACTCCGCTTTGAAAAAGAGGCACTCGGTTTTTACTTATCAAGTCATCCTATTACTTCGTATTCAACTTATTTAAAGAAAAACGGTGCGATAGCGATTGCGGAGGCGTCCTTGTATCTTCATCAAAATGTTGTGATTGGTGGGTTTATAACAAAAGAAAGAACGATACGCACAAAAAAAGGTGAAGTTATGGCATTTTTGACTATTGGTGATGACACAGGCGAATTAGAGGGAGTTGCCTTTCCGAGAACCTATAATCAGTCAGCAAAGCTTTTGAAAAACGAGGCTTTATTATTACTAAAAGGAAAGATTGAAAATCGGAATAATCAACTACAACTGATTATCAATCAAGCTCAAGAATTGCCTGAAAAAGTGGATTTACCGGAAGAAGAAAAGAAACTGTTTATCAGGATGAAAAATGGCCAACAAGCAGATCGAGTTTTTATCGACTTAAAAGAATTGTTAAAGGAATATCCTGGTGAAACGCCAGTTGTTCTCTATTATCAGGAATCACAAAAAACCATTCAGCTTCAACAAGAGCTTTGGGTCAGTCTTAATTCAAATTTTTTAACTGAAATTAAGGAATTAATGGGTCCACAAAATGTGGTGTTCCACTAACAAACTCTTTACAGGAACAGCATATATGTTATATTGTAATAGAAAAGCGAAGTGGCCATACCACTTACCTATGAATGAATAAAAAAATTCTATTTTACTAGTTTTCATGAATAATGTTGGACAGGTTTTAACTACTTATATGACTACAAATGGTGCCAAAATTCATGGCGGCCAAGTTTTCTTTATAACAAGGAGTGAAAAAGGAAATGACTCTAAGAGAAGAAGCTCTACATATTCATCAAATTCATAAGGGAAAGCTTGAATTAAAATCAAAAATTCCAGTAAGAAATGCAAAGGATTTAAGTTTAGCATACTCACCAGGAGTAGCTGAACCATGTAAGGTTATTTACGATGATAAGTCCAAAGTATATGAATACACAATGAAGGGGAATATGGTAGCTGTTGTTTCTGATGGGACAGCAGTGCTTGGCTTAGGAAACATTGGTCCAGAAGCTGCTCTTCCTGTTATGGAAGGTAAGGCTGTACTGTTTAAGAGCTTTGCAGGTGTAGATGCATTTCCAATTTGTTTAAACACAACAGATATTGACAAGATTGTGGAAACTGTAAAATTATTAGAGCCTACTTTTGGTGGAGTCAACTTAGAGGATATCGCAGCTCCGAATTGCTTTGTTATTGAGGAGCGCCTTAAAAAAGAAGCTAATATTCCGGTTTTTCATGATGATCAACACGGTACCGCGATTGTTACAGTTGCAGGACTAGTGAATGCATTAAAGCTTGTTGGTAAGAAAATGTCGGAAGTAAAAGTTGTTGCAAACGGAGCAGGTGCTGCTGGTATTGCAATTATTAAGCTCTTATATCGCTATGGGGTCCGCGACATTATTATGTGTGACTCTAGAGGAGCGATTTTTGAGGGGCGTACCTTTGGTATGAATGATGTGAAGGCAGAAGTTGCAAAATATACAAATCGTAATCGACTAGAAGGCTCTCTTGCAGATGTCCTTCAGGATGCAGATGTCTTTATCGGTGTATCTGTTGAAGGTGCTCTCACAGCAGATATGGTAAAAACGATGAATCAGGACCCAATTATTTTTGCTATGGCAAATCCTAATCCTGAAATCATGCCTGATGTAGCATTGGAAGCAGGGGCTAAGGTTGTTGGAACAGGAAGATCTGATTTTCCAAACCAAGTAAACAATGTACTTGCATTCCCAGGGATTTTTAGAGGGGCTTTAGACGCTCGGGCCACTCATATTAATGAACAAATGAAAATTGCGGCAGTAGAAGCAATTGCATCATTAGTATCTCCCGAGGAGCTTCGATCTGAGTATGTCATTCCTGCACCATTTGACCCCCGAGTTGCTCCAGCAGTTGCAGCAAGTGTGGCAAAGGCAGCGATGGAAACAGGAGTAGCAAGAATCACTGTAAATCCAGAAGAAATTGCTGAGAAGACACGTCGTTTAGCTATTATTGAATAACTTTATTCAGATCCACTTCTACAAGTGGTGGGATGTATGCATTAGGAGCATAAAATTCTATGTTGGGCTCAAACCAGACTGAATAAAGTTAAAGCCTCCGGCGGATGCCACGATTCTTTAAAGGAAATTTTTCGAGCAAAGGATCAAAGACTAAGAACGCCACTTCCTGTGGCAACGTCTTTGTGACCCACCTCGTGTGGGCCTAAAAAAATCGGGCGCAAATACGCCAAGGCGCATTTGATTTAGATTGGCTGTGATAATGTGACATCCCAAAATTCTAAGGTTTACATTGAAATTGTGAAACAAATTAGGTCCATCATTCAAGATGATGGACTTTCCACTGGGGATAAAATCCCCTCTGAACGAGAGCTTTCCGAGCGTCTTAATGTAGGGCGATCCTCTGTAAGGGAGGCATTTAGGTCGCTTGAACTATTAGGACTGATTGAAACGAGAAGGGGAGAAGGTACATTTTTAAAGGATTTTGGGGATCACCAGTTGATTCATTTACTAGGTACCTTTATTATCCAAGGAGATAAAACAAAAGATGATCTCCTCGAAACAAAACAAACACTCGAAAAATCCTGTATAGAATTAGCGTGTCAAAAAATGAACGAACAGGTGATCACAGATCTAAGAAGGACAATTTGGGATGCCCATGATCCCGAAGAATACCTTTTTAAAACAATTGCCGAAGCAACAGGTAATAGGCTTCTACTGCGAATCTGGGTCGTTATTAATGAATATGTGAAGTTTATTTATGAGGAACAGACACATGTAAGAAACAAAGAAGGTTTTGATGAGTTGATTGACGCACTAAGTAAAAGAGATGTGGCAAAAGCTTTATCTGCCTATGGAAAAATTAATTTGTAGGAATTTGTCATGTTTTTGTTGACATATTCCTACAAAAAATAAAGAAGACATTCAGTAAAGTATAAGTACATGCTTTTTTGGCAACGAAGGAAGATAATGATTTTCCTTTTTTTCGTTACACAACTTTTTGTCTTAAAATCATGATCATTAAGGCGATAAATATCAAATACGCCTTGGCGTATTTGCGCCCAGATTCTTTCGAGCTTACTCGAAAAATTTCCTTTGAAAATCTGTGGCATCCGCCGGAGGCTAAATAACTTTATTCAGCTTCTGCTGAATAAAGTTATATACTAAAAGCCATTTCTGTTGAAATGTGTGAGGAGGTTTATTTTGTTAAAAGACTTTTTTGTAAAGAAGAAAAAATATGCTTCAATCCCTTCAGAACAGGCAAGACAAGATGTTCCAGAAGGAATTATGAGCAAGTGTCCAAACTGTAAAAAAATCATGTATACAAAAGAATTAATGAAAAATGATAAGGTTTGTATGAACTGTGGCTATCATTATCAAATGACTGCTTATGAAAGAGTCGAGAGCTTACTTGATGAAGGGTCCTTCATTGAATTCGATCATGATATGGTATCTGAAAATCCGCTTGGATTCCCGGATTATCTTGAAAAGCTGAAGAAAGACCAAGATAAAACCGGTATTAATGAAGCTGTTGTTACCGGTGAAGGTACGATTGAAGGTAATCGGATTATATTAGCGATAATGGATTCAAGCTTCCGAATGGGAAGTATGGGTTCTGTTGTCGGTGAAAAGATAACCAGAGCGATTGAAAAGGCAAAGGAAGAAAAAGTTCCATTTCTAATTTTCACAGCTTCCGGTGGAGCAAGAATGCAAGAAGGTGTGCTTAGTTTAATGCAAATGGCAAAAACAAGTTCAGCGTTAAAGCTCTTTAGTGATCAAGGCGGATTGATTATATCGATTATGACCCACCCTACTACAGGTGGTGTATCTGCAAGCTTCGCATCCTTAGGTGACTTTAATTTTGCAGAACCTGGTGCATTAATTGGTTTCGCTGGGAGAAGGATTATAGAGCAAACCATCCGCGAAGATCTTCCAGAAGATTTCCAAACGGCTGAGTTTCTATTAAAACATGGTCAATTGGATGCTGTAATCCACCGTCATGATTTAAAAGATACATTGGCCAATATAGTAGACATTCATATGAACGGGGGTGCGGTTAATTGGTAGGCGAACTAGAATTTGAGAAACCAGTCGTGGAACTGAAAAAAAAGATTACAGAGCTAAAAGAATTTACAAGTGATTCGAATGTGGACCTTTCAGATGAAATTTCAAAGCTCGAATCAAGACTTCAAAAACTGGAGAATGAAATCTATAGTCATTTGAAACCGTGGGACCGTGTTCAAATCGCTCGTCATCCTGAAAGACCCACAACCCTTGATTATATTGAACGTGTTTTTACAAACTTCTTCGAGTGCCATGGTGATCGTTTTTATGGCGATGATGCTGCTATTGTCGGTGGTATTGCTAAATATCATGGTTTACCTGTAACTGTTATTGGCCACCAACGTGGTAAGGATACAAAAGAAAATATTAGAAGAAACTTTGGTATGCCGCATCCTGAAGGATATCGTAAGGCACTTCGCTTAATGAAGCAGGCTGAAAAATTTAGCCGTCCGATTATATGCTTCATTGATACGAAGGGGGCATATCCAGGTAAAGCAGCAGAAGAACGTGGACAAAGTGAAGCTATTGCAAAAAATCTTTTTGAAATGGCAAGCTTAACCGTTCCTGTCATTTGTATTGTGATCGGAGAAGGTGGAAGTGGTGGCGCTCTTGCATTAGGAGTTGGCAATCACATTCATATGCTTGAAAACTCAACGTATTCCGTTATTTCACCAGAAGGTGCAGCTGCGCTACTTTGGAAAGATGCAGGACTTGCGAAAAAAGCTGCAGAATCTATGAAAATTACTGCACCCGACTTAAAAGAACTTGGAATTGTAGATGAAATCATCCCTGAAGTTAGAGGTGGTGCTCATAAGGATGTTGCAGAACAAGCAGCATCCATTGATACAGTTCTTTTAAATTCATTGAAAGATTTGCGCAAATTAAACAACGAAGAGTTAATTCAGCATCGCTATCAGAAATATAAAAAGATAGGCCAATATAAAATAGCTGAAGAAGAGTTTATCGGCGCTCAGTAAAAAGTAGACGTGCATCTAACACAATGTTTAGGGCACGTTTTACTTTGTTTTAACGGCGATTTAATTCAATAATCTAAAATTGGATAATATTTATAAAACAAGACGCCGTGTATAAATTTCCCATCGCGGAAATTCCTCTTAATTTTCGGTTTTTCGACACGCTTTCACACTTTTTTCTGCATTTTTTACGATATCATAACTTGTTTTACTTATATATTAGTGTTATTTTATACATATTGCGAAAGAATAGTATAAGCGCATTAATAAACTAATTCACGATTATTTTTTACATAGAGGTGGAAAAATGAAAAGAATAGGTGTATTAACAAGTGGTGGAGATTCACCTGGAATGAACGCTGCCATTCGTGCTGTTGTGCGTAAAGCGATCTATCATGATGTGGAAGTATATGGAATTTATCAGGGGTATGCTGGACTTATAAGTGGACAGATCAAAAAATTAGAAATTGGTTCTGTTGGTGATATAATTCATCGTGGAGGTACAATGCTATATACGGCACGCTGTGAGGAATTCAAGACAGAAGAAGGCCGAAAGCATGGACTTGAACAATTGAAAAAAATAGGAATCGAAGGCTTGGTTGTGATCGGTGGCGACGGTTCATACCGTGGCGCCCAAAAATTAACAGAACTTGGTTTCCCATGCGTGGGTGTACCGGGTACGATCGACAACGACATCCCTGGTACTGATTTTACAATCGGTTTTGATACTGCACTAAATACAGTAATTGATGCAATCGATAAGATCAGAGACACAGCAACCTCTCATGAACGTACATATGTTATTGAAGTAATGGGTAGACATGCTGGTGATCTTGCATTATGGGCTGGATTGGCAGGCGGTGCTGAAACAATCTTAATTCCGGAAGCTGATCATGACATGAACGAAGTTGTTGCAAAGCTTAACCGTGGCCATGAACGTGGTAAAAAGCATAGTATTATTGTTGTAGCTGAAGGTGTAGGTAGCGGTGTAGAAATTGGGAAAAAGATTCAAGAAGCGACAAGCTTTGAAACAAGAGTGAGTGTGCTTGGACATATTCAACGTGGTGGTACACCATCTGCAACAGACCGTGTATTAGCTAGCCGTCTCGGAGCAAAAGCAGTTGAGCTATTACTAGAAGGAAAAGGTGGAAGAGCTGTCGGAATTCAACAGAACCAATTAGTTGATCACGATATTATGGAAATCTTAGATCGTAAGCATACAGTTGACGAAAAAATGTATAACCTGGCGCAAGAACTATCAATTTAGTAATAACTTCGGTATAATTCATTGTGGAAGTGTTCGTAATCGCTCTGTTTGAACAAGCGATTATAGAGGAGGAAAATGTAATGAGAAAAACAAAAATAGTATGTACAATAGGACCAGCAAGTGAAAGTATTGAAAAGCTTGTTGCATTAGCTAATGCTGGAATGAACGTAGCAAGATTAAATTTTTCACATGGTGACTTTGAAGAGCATGGCGCACGAATTAAAAATATCCGTGAAGCTTCTAAAATAACTGGCAAAAATATTGCGATTTTATTAGATACAAAAGGCCCGGAAATCCGTACAAATACAATGGAAAATGGTGCAATTGAATTAGTTGAAGGGTCAAATATAGTAATTTCGATGGAAGAAGTAGTGGGTACACCGGAAAAATTCTCCATTACATATCCGGGTCTTATAGAGGATGTACACACTGGCTCAAAAATTCTATTAGATGATGGATTAATCGGACTAGAAGTAGTAGAAATCAATCATCAGAAACGTGAAATATTAACAAAAGTATTAAATAGTGGAACATTAAAAAATAAAAAAGGTGTAAACGTACCAGGAGTTAGTGTGAACCTTCCAGGTATGACTGAAAAAGATGCTAAGGACATTGTTTTCGGTATCGAGCAAGATGTTGATTACATCGCAGCATCCTTCGTTCGTCGTGCATCTGACGTATTAGAAATTAGAGAATTGTTGGAAGAAAATAAAGGGGAAGTCATCCAAATTATTCCTAAAATTGAAAACCAAGAAGGTGTCGATAACATCGATGAAATCCTTGAAGTATCTGATGGACTGATGGTAGCTCGTGGTGACTTAGGAGTTGAAATTCCTGCTGAGGAAGTACCTCTCGTTCAAAAGGAATTAATTAAGAAATGTAATGCGGCTGGTAAACCAGTTATTACAGCAACTCAAATGCTAGACTCTATGCAACGTAATCCTAGACCAACACGTGCAGAAGCTAGTGACGTTGCGAATGCGATTTTTGATGGTACTGATGCGATTATGTTATCTGGTGAAACAGCTGCTGGTACATATCCAGTTGAGGCTGTACAAACAATGCATAATATTGCATCTCGCGCTGAAGATGCTTTAGTACATCGTGAAATTTTATCACAACGTAGCAGAATTTCTGGTATTACGATTACAGATGCAATTGGTCAATCGGTTGCTCATACTGCACTTAACCTAGATGCTTCTGCAATTGTTACACCAACTGAAAGTGGACATACTGCAAGAATGATTTCAAAATACCGTCCAAAGGCACCGATCATTGCAGTAACAGCAAATGAATCAACAACTAGAAAGCTCTCACTTGTTTGGGGTGTATACGCTCAAACAGGAAACGTGGCAACATCTACAGATGAAATGCTTGATAACTCCGTTGATGTAGCATTAGGTACTGGAATTATTAAACCTGGTGATTTAGTAGTTATTACAGCAGGTGTTCCAGTTGGAGAACGTGGAACAACTAATATTATGAAGATTCATGTTGTTGGTAACACGATTACAAACGGACAAGGAATCGGTAGAAAATCAGCTTTTGGAAAAGTAGTAGTAGCTCATAATAGTGAAGAAGCAGAAGCGAAAATGTTCGATGGAGCAATCCTTGTAACACCTGCAACTGACCGTGATATGGTAAAATACGTAGAGCAAGCTTCTGCGTTAATCACAGAAGAAGGCGGTCTAACTAGCCATGCAGCTGTAGTTGGATTAAGCATCGGAATTCCTGTTATTGTTGGTGTTGAAAATGCAACAACACTATTAAAGGATGGACAAGATATTACGGTTGATTCAGCTCGTGGAGTGATATATGAAGGACATGCAAATGTTCTATAAGTGAGAGAAGGGAAACCTTCTCTTTTTTTCTTTTATATACGACTACTTTTTTGAGAACAGGAAACGTATAATAGAGGAAAAGCCTTCATCTTTGAGGAGGATCATATGAGAGTTTTACTAGCTTTGATTATTATCGTACCAGCTTTAGAAATAAGTGTCCTAATTTTATCAGGTAAGACGCTAGGAATTCCAATTACATTACTATTAATCATTCTTACTGGAGTGTTTGGTGCATGGCTTGCAAAGAAGCAAGGACTAGAAATTATTAGACGTGCAAGACATCAGATGGATCATGGTCAGGTCCCAGGAGAAGCGATAATGGATGGAATATGTATTCTAATAGGTGCTATCTTGCTTTTATCTCCCGGCTACATTGGCGATCTGACAGGATTCCTGCTGCTCTTACCCGTAACTAGAAACTATCTTAAACCGGTTATAGCGAACTGGATTAGACGAAGAATTGATAGAGGACAATTTACAGTAATACGTCGTTGGTAAAGAAAGGAAAAAGCCATTGCAATGGCTTTTTTTTACGTTTCTTTTCCGATAATAAAACTCCATACATCCTGAAAAACACCTGTTGTATATAAGGTCCTTATAATTACTAAAATGATAGGTCCGATAATCAGTCCGATGAATCCGAATAATTGAAACCCAACAAAAAGGGATATCAAGGTTGCCAATGGATCTAGTCCAATATTTGATGAGATCACCTTTGGTTCCATGACTTGACGCTGAACGATCACCACAATATATAAAATGCCAAGACCTATTGCCAGTGGTATATCACCACTAAATGCGGAGTATATAATCCACGGAACAAACACAAGTCCAGTTCCTAAATACGGGAGAAGATCAACAAGTCCAATTAACAATGCGATTGTAATTGCATAATCAACCCGTAAAATTAATAAACCAATCAATACTATTCCTGCAGTAATCGAAATCAAGGTTGCTTGAGCTTTAATAAATCCAAATAATGCTTTCTTTAATTCTACAAACACTGATTTTCCACTTGTTCTGGCTTTTACAGGGATAAACTTTCGCCCCATAATGATGAATTTATTCCAATCCTTGCTTATGAAAAATGTTGCAAGCAGTGAAAATACGATAACAGTAGCTGCATTTGGCAACCAACCAAGAAATTTAGGAATATTTTCTAAGAACGCCTTAACAAACTCCCCAACATTCGTTGCGATAGTGGTACCTACATTGCTAACATTATCCATTATGGTTTGTTGTTGGCCTTGTTCCAAATTAGCGAACATACTTGTTAATCTTTCATATAAAGGGATAATTTGACCTACTATTAAATCTTCAAAATAAACGACTAGCTTTTCAAAATGCTGTGGAACCTCTTTTGCCAAATAGTTTGCTCCTGAAATAATTTCAGCAATTAATAGCGTAAGGAAACCTGTTACTACCCCAAACACAATGAAAATCCCTAAAAAAACTGATAAGCCTCTAGGCATCCTTCCTTTACGTTCTAAAAAATTGACAAGAGGGTTAATGAGGAAAGCTATTAATAAAGCAAAAATGAACGGATAGGTAAGTTTAAATAGATAATAAAACAATACGAAACCAATAACTACTAATGCAATAACCAACAAAAATCGAAGAAAACCATACACATAGTTAATATTCAAACTTTTTCCTCCCTAGGTAATTCTTACATATTATTTTACAATCAGTTAGAAAACTTTAAAAGTATATAAGAAGAAATGAATAATAAAGTTTCCAATTATGGAGAAAAATTTGTAGATATGATATTATACGTAAGAGCGAGTGAAAAAATTTCGTGAATAAACTGCAAAATACCCTAAAATTAGATAAATCTATTTTAGATGACTAAATTAAGTGTTCGGCTCTGTTAATTAGCAAAAGAGAAAACCTAGTGAAAATATTTTTGTGTGATAATAGTTTGTTAGGGAAATTAGTCTCTTTTGATTCACAAAAGTCTGATTTTTTATTATAATAGAGTCGTGAGTTACAACTTTTCTACATATCACTTGCTAGTTCTTTTAAATTGTCACAATATTATTTTGATATTTGTGGCATAGAGTGATTTTCTCAAAAATGAAAGCATTTACTTCACGAAATGAAGGGTATGTAACGCATACTCAAAGATATGTAAATTTGTTTTTTTTTTGAGCATGCGCTCATTTTACCTCTTTATAAGGGGGTAGGGGAATATGAAAAAAGGAGAGGGTCTTATGACAGCAACAAAGGGTCTTGAAGGAATTGTAGCTACATCATCTTCAGTCAGTTCAATTATTGATGACACATTAACGTATGCAGGATTTGATATTGATGATTTAGCTGAAAATGCTAGTTTTGAAGAGGTTGTCTACCTACTATGGCATCGCAAACTTCCGAATAAGGAGGAACTAGCTGAATTAAATCAGCAGCTTGCTGATAATGCAAGTCTACCTCAAGAAGTATTAAATCATTTCAAAACATATCCAATCGATAAGGTTCACCCAATGGCTGCTCTTCGCTCAGCAGTATCGCTATTAGGACTGTATGATGAAGAGTCAGACGTTATGGATCCAGAAGCAAACTATCGTAAAGCGATTCGTCTACAAGCAAAATTACCTACAATTGTTACCGCTTTTTCACGTGTGCGTAAAGGATTAGATCCGGTTGCTCCACGCACCGATTTAAGCTTTGCAGGCAACTTCTTGTATATGCTAAGTGGTCAGGAGCCAAGTGAAATTGCAGAAGAAGCATTTAACAAAGCACTAGTTCTACACGCTGACCATGAACTTAATGCATCGACTTTCACGGCTCGAGTTTGTGTTGCAACTCTTTCTGATATTTATTCTGGTGTAACTGCTGCGATTGGAGCATTAAAAGGTCCACTTCACGGTGGTGCAAACGAAGCAGTTATGAAAATGCTTTCTGAAATCGGGGAAGTTGAAAACGTTGAAAATTATATAAAAACCAAATTAGCAAATAAAGAAAAAATCATGGGATTTGGGCACAGAGTGTACCGTAAAGGTGATCCACGTGCTAAACACTTGAAAGCGATGTCTCAAAAATTAACAACTATTACCGGCGAACCAAAATGGTATGAGATGTCTACGAAAATTGAGGAAATTGTTACAAGTGAAAAACCATTACCACCGAATGTTGACTTCTACTCAGCATCTGTATACCATAGCTTAGGTATTGATCATGATTTATTTACTCCTATCTTTGCAGTAAGTCGTGTTTCTGGTTGGTTAGCTCATATTCTAGAACAATATGATAACAACCGTCTAATCCGTCCACGTGCTGAATATACTGGTCCAGGAATGCAACAATACGTTCCAATCGACCAAAGAGGTTAATAAATCTATACAATATATATTAAATTGGAAAAGTATCTCAGGAGACATTTCTCCCTGAGATGCTTCTTAAAATTTTAGGAGGTAATACAAGTGACAGGAGAAAAAATTACAGTATCAAATGGCGTTCTAAACGTACCAAACAACCCAATTATTCCTTTTATTGAAGGTGATGGAACAGGTCCAGATATTTGGGCAGCAGCGTCACGTGTATTAGAAGCATCTGTAGAAAAAGCATACAACGGTGAAAAATCAATTGTTTGGAAAGAAGTATTAGCAGGGGAAAAAGCTTTTAATCAAACTGGCGAATGGTTACCAGCAGAAACATTAGATCTTATTCGCGAGTACATAATTGCTATTAAAGGACCTCTTACTACACCTGTTGGTGGTGGGATCCGTTCATTAAACGTTGCATTACGTCAAGAATTAGATCTATTTACTTGTCTTCGTCCGGTACGTTATTTTACAGGTGTACCTTCACCAGTTAAGCGTCCAGAAGATACAGATATGGTTATTTTCCGTGAGAACACAGAAGATATCTATGCTGGTATTGAGTATGCGCAAGGTTCTGAAGGCGTTCAAAAACTTATCAACTTCCTTCAAAATGAACTAGGTGTTAATAAAATCCGTTTCCCAGAAACTTCTGGAATTGGTATCAAGCCAGTTTCTGAAGAAGGAACTCAACGTCTTGTACGTGCTGCTATTAACTACGCAATCGAGCAAGGACGTAAGTCTGTAACTCTTGTTCACAAAGGAAACATCATGAAGTTTACTGAAGGAGCTTTCAAAAACTGGGGCTACGAGCTAGCTGAACAAGAATTTGGCGATAAAGTATTCACTTGGGCTCAGTATGATCGCATCGTTGAAGAAGAAGGTAAAGATGCAGCTAATAAAGCTCAAGCTGATGCTGAGGCTGCAGGTAAGATTATTGTAAAGGATTCAATTGCTGATATCTTCTTACAACAAATCTTAACTCGTCCACGTGAATTTGATGTTGTAGCTACAATGAACTTAAACGGTGATTACATTTCTGACGCATTAGCTGCACAAGTTGGTGGAATCGGAATTGCACCTGGAGCAAATATTAACTATGAAACTGGACATGCAATTTTCGAAGCTACACACGGAACAGCACCTAAATATGCTGGTTTAGACAAAGTTAACCCATCCTCTGTTCTATTATCAGGTGTATTAATGCTTGAACACCTAGGTTGGAATGAAGCAGCGAACCTAATCATGAATTCAATGGAAAAAACGATTGAATCTAAAGTTGTAACATACGACTTCGCTCGTCTAATGGAAGGCGCGACAGAAGTAAAATGTTCAGAATTTGCTGATGAACTAATCAAAAACTTAGGCTAATCATAAATATAAGTAACTACCCTGAAAAATTGGAGTAACATCCTAGGGGTAGTTACTTACATATGAATAGGGAGGATATATAATGACTCAATTCAAACGCAAAAAAATCTCTGTAATTGGTAGTGGATTTACTGGTGCAACAACAGCTTTTCTACTTGCTCAAAAAGAATTAGGAGACGTCGTTTTAGTTGATATTCCACAAATGGAGAACCCAACAAAAGGGAAAGCTCTAGATATGTTGGAAGCAAGTCCTGTTCAAGGGTTTGATGCAAATATTACCGGAACAGCAAATTATGAGGATACAGCTAATTCTGATATCGTTGTTATTACAGCTGGAATTGCTCGTAAACCTGGTATGAGTCGTGATGATCTTGTGCAAATCAACCAAAAAATCATGAAAAGTGTTGCCCAGGAAATTGTAAAACATTCTCCAAATAGCTATATCATTGTATTAACAAATCCAGTTGACGCTATGACCTATACTGTGTTCCAGGAATCTGGTTTCCCGAAAAACCGTGTCATTGGCCAATCAGGCGTACTTGACACTGCTCGATTCCGTACATTTATTGCCCAAGAACTAAATTTATCAGTAAAAGATATTACTGGATTTGTCCTAGGGGGTCATGGTGACGACATGGTGCCACTTGTTCGATACTCCTACGCAGGAGGCATTCCACTCGAAACTTTAATTCCAAAAGAACGTTTAGACGCAATAGTTGAACGTACACGTAAGGGTGGCGGTGAAATTGTCAACCTTTTGGGAAATGGAAGTGCATACTATGCACCAGCAGCTTCCCTAGTGGAAATGGTTGAAGCGATTTTAAAAGACCAGCGTCGCGTCTTACCTGCAATTGCATATTTAGAAGGTGAATATGGCTTTACTGGAATTTACCTTGGGGTTCCAACCATTCTAGGTGCAAATGGTATTGAAAAAATCATTGAGCTTGAACTTACAGAACAGGAAAAAGCAGAACTTGCAAAATCTGCAGAGTCCGTAAAAAACGTCATGAATATCCTTGTCTAATCATAAAATAAACAAAAAAATTTCGGGGTTCTCCCCGAATTTTTTGTACATAATATTGTAATCGTTTTCATTTTGATGGAGGTGCATCCTTTTTTATGTTATTGGGTAAAAAGAGAAAACTAGGAAGAATGATTGAAGAAATGACCGTCGGTGAAAAATTAACTCTTACGGAGAAAATCGAAGATAAAGATTTACTTTTATACTTAGGATTGACGAATGATGCAAATCCGCTTTATATTCAACATGATTATGCATCTCAAACCCCCTTTAAAAAACCAATTGTTCCCACTGTAATGCTGACAGGTATTATTTCAGCGGCTATTTCAAAGTATTTACCAGGTCCAGGCAGTCATATTCTTAAGCAGGAAATTGAATTTTTGCAGCCATTGTACCACTACGACACTGTTCAATTTCTATTTGAAGTAACTAAAATTAATCGTCATGACCATACTGTGGAAATTTCGGTTACTGCACTGGATGAAGATGAATCAAGGGTAATCGAAGGAAGATTACTCGTTTGTCCTCCACACAGAATCACCCCAATGGAAGGGAAAATATTGGAGAATTTTTAGAGAGCTTAGTCTCTCTTTTTTATTTTCATGGCAAGTCCTGAAATGTTATTCTATAATGATTTTATATAGAGAGAGAAAATTGATGGGGTTTATCTTTTTTGATGGAGGAAAACAATGAAGAAAAAAGTATTAGTTGTTGAGGATGAACGGTCGATCATTACATTACTTCAGTATAACCTACAACAGGCGGGATACGAGGTTATTACTGCCATGGACGGAGAAGAAGGATTAGAGAAAGCATTAGCGGAAAGACCACAAATTATCGTCCTTGACTTAATGCTGCCAAAATTGGATGGGATCGAAGTATGCAAACAGCTTCGTCAAAATAAAGTAGACATCCCAATCTTAATGTTAACTGCAAAGGACGACGAATTTGATAAGGTTTTGGGTTTAGAGCTTGGAGCCGACGACTACATGACAAAACCATTTAGTCCTAGAGAAGTAGTGGCACGTTTGAAGGCAATCCTTAGAAGAACAGGTAAAAAAGAAGTCAGTCCAGAAGAAACTAGTACAACTCCACAAATAGTGATAGGAGCGCTACAGATTTTACCTGAAAATTTCGAGGCTTATGTTAATGAGGAGGCACTTGACCTTACACCGAAAGAATTTGAACTTCTCGCTTATTTAGCAAAAAATAAAGGAAGAGTTTTAACTCGAGATCAACTTTTAAGTGCAGTCTGGAATTATGATTTTGCTGGTGACACTAGAATAGTGGACGTTCATATCAGTCATTTACGCGAAAAAATTGAAAAAGATTCGAAAAAACCAAGTATGATTAAAACAGTAAGGGGACTAGGCTATAAGCTTGAGGAGCCAAAACTCTATGAATAAATTTCACTCGAGACTTCTATTTGCGATTATCTTTTTAATTATTATTGTTTTTCTTTGTATGGGTTTAGTGTTGGGGCAATTCATTAGTAGTCTTATCACCAATAGTGCGAATCACGGAACTTCTGTAGATAAAACAATCCAGCAGGTTTGGATTGCTCTAGTCATTGGTCTAGGAATCGCACTAGTTATTATTCTCTCACTTATTGTAAGAATCACGACTACTTACACTAAACCTATTGATGCAGCAACAAAAGTAGTTAAAGAACTTGCAAAGGGAGATTATCGAGCAAGAACCTATGAAGATCATGTAAGTGCTGCTGGATTATTGGGACAATCTATCAATATTGTTGCAAGAAATATTGAAGAAATGACTAAATCCTATGAAATGCAGCATGATCGTTTGCATACCTTGATTGAAAATATGGGAAGCGGTCTATTGTTTATCGATAGCAAAGGGTATATTAGTATTTTCAATCGGTCAATCAATGAGATATTCAAAGTTGACCATGACGATTTTATGGGTCAGCTTTATTATGAGGCTTTTACTCATAAAGAAATTGTAAAATTGGTAGAAGAAATTTTTATGACCGAACGAAAATTACGAAGACAAATCCATTTGATGATTGGAAACGAACAGAAGGATTTTGAGGTATACGCTACACCAATATTAGGAGCAAATGTTGAGTGGAGGGGTGTTGTTCTTGTCTTTCATGATATCTCAGATATAAAAAGACTCGAGCAGATGCGTAAGGACTTTGTTGCAAATGTTTCTCATGAGCTACGTACACCGATTACTTCGATTAAAGGGTTTGCGGAAACATTATTAGATGGCGCAATGAATGATAGGGAAGTCTTAGAAGAATTTTTAACAATCATTCTAAATGAAAGTCATCGTCTTCAAGTCCTTATTCAAGATCTATTGGATTTATCTAAGATGGAAAATAAGGGTTTTTCGCTTAACCTTTCACGTGTTAATGTGAAGGAGCTTTTAGAAAATAGTTTACGAATGCTTAGATCAAAAGCGGAAGAAAAAGACATTCAATTAGAGCTTACTGTAGATGATGAAACAACCTTAGTAGAAGGAGATATGGACAGGTTGAAACAGGTCTTTATCAATGTTATTAATAATAGTTTGTCGTATTCTCCAAATAAAGCTAAGGTTGCGGTAAAGGCAACAAATCTGGTTGACTATGTTGAAATTCAAATTATTGATACCGGGATTGGAATTGAAGAAAACGAGCTTACCCGAATTTTTGAAAGATTTTATCGTGTGGATAAAGCTAGGAGTAGGAATTCTGGAGGCACAGGTTTAGGTCTTGCAATTGTAAAGCATATTATTGAGGCACATGAAGGGACGGTTCAAGTAAGAAGTAAGTTAGGAAAAGGAACTACAGTTACGTTTCGTTTAAAAAAGAAGTAACATCCACGAAATATGTCCTAATTTACAAAATGTTTACATAGTAAACATATTCTCTTAATATCCGAACCGTATGATATTAATGAGAACCCCTTCATTTTAGGAGGCCAAACTTTTTGACAAGGATTTAATATCCTTGTCATTTTTTTAATGAAAATGAAACCTTTTTACATGATATTCGTATAAAACTATGTAGATATAAATTGAGGGGGGAAAGCATGGTTAGTTTGAAACGAATTTATACTATTGTTGGACTTAGTGTGCTTGTTCTGATTTTGGGTGTGGTTGGTTTTACATCCTGGTATACGGTCGATGAATCGGAGCAAGCAATTATATTAACCTTCGGGAAAGCAGATGAAGGAATTACAGAGCCAGGGCTTCACTTTAAAATGCCATGGCCAATCCAAGATGTAGAGAAACTGCCAAAAACAACGTACAGTTTGCAGTTTGGATATGATCAAAAGGATGGTGAAATAACCGATGTGCCAAAGGACACGAAAATGATTACCGGTGACGAAAATATTGTTCTCGCCGATATGGTTGTTCAATGGCAAATTACCGATCCTTCAAAATTCCTATTTAATTCAGAGGATCCAGAGCAAATTCTATATAATTCTACTTCTGCATCTTTAAGAAGTATAATCGGAAGTTCTAAAATCGATGATGCCTTAACATCAGGTAAAGCAGAAATCGAAGCTGAGGTAAGAGATTTATTAGCGGCACTTTTAGAGAAATATGATATTGGCATTTCAGTTACAGCAGTTAAGTTGCAAGATGTTGAACTGCCCAATGATGATGTTCGTAAGGCGTTTACCAACGTTACGGATGCCCGTGAAACAAGAAACACAAAAGTAAACGAAGCAAACAAATACCGCAATCAAAAAATGAATGAAGCAAAAGGGGAGGAAAAAGCCCTAATTTCTCGTGCCAACGGGGATAAAGCAGCCCGTATTGAAATTGCGCGTGGGGATGTTGCTACATTTAATGCATTATATACTGAATACGCAAAAAATCCTGAGATTACAAGAAAACGACTTGTTCTTGAAACCTTAGATCAAGTGCTACCACATACAGAAATTTATATTATGAAGGATGATGGCAATACAATGAAATACTTGCCAATTCGTCAAGCTGGTAACCAGGCACAGGTACCTCCTGTAGAAACAGAAGGGAGTGGTAACCAATGAGTGAAAAAGTAGTTGATTTTAATGAACAAAGAGGGAACTCAAAATTTGGCAAATACACTAAAGGTGGAATCGCCATCATCATTGTGCTGATCCTAATCGGGATTGCACTGGTGAATTTATTTATTGTAAGAGAAGGGGAGTACAAAGTAATTCGTCAATTTGGTGAAGTTGTGCGAATTGTTGAGACACCAGGACTTTCCTATAAAATTCCATTTATTCAGTCTGTCGAAACCTTACCGAAATATCAAATGATTTATGATGTAGAAGAAGCTGAAATAAATACGAAAGATAAAAAACGAATGATGATTGATAATTATGCGGTTTGGAAGATTGAAAATCCAAAACAAATGATTGCCACAACAAGAACAGTAGTAAATGCGGAAGCAAAGCTGGATGAGTTCGTCTATTCTGCCATTAGGACTGAGCTTGGTCAATTAAATTATGATGAGATTATTAATGATGAGAAATCTGAGCGTGGTAGTCTTAATGACCGAATTACAGAAATTGTAAATAAAAACCTTGAGGAAGACAAATATGGAATAGTTGTAACAGATATTCGTATGAAGCGTACAGATTTACCTGCTGAGAACGAACAATCAGTATATACAAGAATGATTTCAGAACGTGAGTCAACAGCACAAAACTATCTTTCCGAAGGTGATGCTGAGAAAAATAAAATCGAAGCTGAAACTGACAGAGAAGTAAAAGAAATTATCGCAAAAGCACAAGCGGACGCGGAGGTTATTCGAAGTCAAGGGGAAGGAGAAGCAGCTCGTATTTATAACGATGCTTTCTCAAAAGATCCTGATTTCTATAATCTATTCCGTACGTTAGAATCCTATAAAACTACAATTGATGGAGAAACAGTCATTATTTTACCAGCTGATTCTCCGTACGCAAGATTATTATTAGGGTACACTGAATAACTATTAAAGATGGCCGTTATTTTCCATTTGCGTTCATGCATGCTAAAATGAACAGTAGGAAATGACGGCTATTTTTTTACGGATTTTTAAAGAAATACGTAGCACGAAAGGTCCAATGATGTAAAAGAAAGGAAGGATTTTTCTTGGATAAAAAGATTGTTTTAGTGGATGGAAATAGTATTGCATATCGGGCATTTTTTGCATTGCCACTTCTAAATAATGATAAAGGTGTACATACGAATGCAATTTATGGCTTTACAATGATTTTGAATCGGATTCTTGAACAGGAAAAGCCATCACATATATTAGTAGCCTTTGATGCAGGGAAAACAACATTTAGACATAGTACGTTTAGTGAGTATAAAGGTGGTCGACAAAAAACTCCGCCTGAGCTTTCAGAGCAGTTTCCATTTTTACGAGAGCTCCTTGATGCTTACAAGATTGCCAGATATGAATTAGAAAACTATGAAGCCGATGACATTATTGGAACATTATCGCTTCAAGCTGAAAAAGAAGGCTTTGAGGTTAAAGTTATTTCAGGTGATAAAGACTTAACACAGTTAGCTTCAGACCATGTTACAGTAGATATTACGAAAAAAGGGATTACAGATGTGGATTCATATACGCCTGATTTCATCAAGGAAAAGTATGGAATCACTCCAGAACGAATTATCGATATGAAAGGACTCATGGGGGATAGCTCTGATAATATTCCAGGTGTCCCAGGCGTTGGTGAAAAAACAGCCTTAAAACTTTTACATGAGTTCAACACATTGGAGGAACTGTTAGACTCAATTGATAAGGTGAGCGGGAAGAAGTTGAAAGAAAAGCTTGAAGAAAATAAAGACCAAGCAATAATGAGTAAGCAGCTTGCCACCATTTATCGTGAAGCACCAATAGAAATTGGAATTTCTGAGCTTGGGTATAACGGCTACGATGGCGATCAGGTAATCAAGCTATTTAAAGAACTCGGTTTTAACTCACTTCTTGATAAAGTAGAGGGAAGCGAGAAAACAGAGGACACGCCTTTAGAAGAAATTTCGTTTAAAATCGTTGACGAAGTTACTGATGATTTGTTAACAGCCGAATCTTCATTAATGGTGGAAGTGCTTGATGAAAGCTACCATAGAGCAGACATACAAGGAATTGCGATTTCAAATGAAAACGGGAATTTTTATATTCCAACAAAGCTCGCCCTTGAATCGAAAAACTTCAAGGAATGGGCAATGGACAAAGAAAAAAAGAAAACAGTTTTTGACGGAAAAAAATCAATTGTTGCCTTAAGATGGAAGGGAATCGATTTACAAGGAATCGTTTTTGATTGTTTAATTGCCTCCTATATTTTAAATCCGTCTGATTCGACCGGTGATATTGCTCCAGTTGCAAAATTAAAGGGAATAAAAGACGTACAAACTGATGAATCGGTGTACGGAAAAGGGGCAAAACAAAGAATACCAGGTGAAGAAGTTCTTTCCGAGCATATAGTGAGAAAGGCAGTTGCTCTCAAAAAGCTACAGGATATTTACCTAAAGGAGCTTCAGGAAAACGAGCAATATAAGCTTTTCACTGATTTAGAAATGCCATTATCACTAATATTAGCTGATATGGAAGCAACAGGGGTAAAGGTCGATGTGGGACGATTAAAAGCAATGGGAGAGGAATTAAAGGGACATCTTCAAGAGCTTGAACAAAAGATTTATGAGCTGGCTGGAGAGGAATTCAATATTAATTCACCAAAGCAGCTTGGTGTCATTCTTTTTGAAAAGCTTCAGCTTACCGCATACAAGAAAACAAAAACTGGTTATTCAACTTCTGCTGATATTCTTGAAAAGCTCGCTAAAGAGCATGAGATTATCAATTATATATTGCATTATCGACAAGTTGGAAAGCTTCAATCAACCTATATTGAAGGTTTACTAAAGGTTGTTCATGAAGATACATGCAAGGTTCATACACGATTCCAGCAAGCTTTAACACAAACTGGAAGACTAAGTTCAACAGACCCAAATCTACAAAACATTCCAATTCGCTTGGAGGAAGGTCGTAAAATTAGACAAGCCTTTGTACCTTCACAAAAGGATTGGTTTATGTTTGCAGCTGATTATTCTCAAATTGAACTAAGGGTGCTCGCTCATATAGCAAATGATGAAAATTTAATCCACGCCTTTACAAATGACTTGGATATTCACACAAAGACTGCAATGGATGTGTTCCATGTTAAGGAAGACGAGGTTACCTCCAATATGCGTCGTCAGGCAAAGGCAGTAAATTTCGGAATTGTGTACGGAATTAGTGATTTTGGATTATCTCAAAACCTTGGAATTACAAGGAAGGAAGCGGGACAATTTATTGAACGATATTTCGCAAGCTTTCCAGGTGTTAAGGAATATATGGAAGATATTGTTGAGGACGTCAGACAAAAAGGGTATGTATCAACTCTTCTTCACAGAAGAAGATACATTCCTGAAATTACGGCACGTAATTTTAATGTTCGAAGCTTTGCAGAAAGAACGGCGATGAATACCCCAATTCAAGGAAGTGCTGCCGATATCATCAAGAAAGCAATGATTGATATGGCTGCCAAATTGAAAGAAGAAAAGCTTCAATCGAAATTGCTTTTACAAGTACATGATGAATTAATTTTTGAAGCACCAGAAGAGGAAATAGAGATATTGAAAAAGATTGTACCGGAAGTAATGGAAAATGCCATTTCCTTAAAAGTACCATTGAAGGTCGATTATTCGTACGGAAAGACCTGGTATGATGCAAAATAGTTTAACTTTATTTAGCCGGGGTTTAAACCCAGCTGAATAAAGTTAAAAGCCTTCGGCGGATGCCACGATTTTTCAAAGGAAGTTTTTCGAGCTTTGCTCGAAAAAAATCGAGCGCAAATACGCCGAGGCGTATTTGATTTAAAGTTGTTTAGAAATAAAGGAAGTGATCAAATGCCTGAATTACCAGAGGTCGAAACCGTTAGACGAACATTAATTCAGCTTGTAAATGGAAAGACAATCGATCATGTAACGGTGCTATGGCCAAAAATCATCAAAAAACCAGAAGAGCCAGAACAATTTTGTGATGCTCTTCGTGGTCAAACTATCCATGATGTGGATAGAAGAGGAAAGTTTTTAAAATTTTTATTAGATGATTATGTGATGGTTTCACATTTACGCATGGAGGGCAGATACGGTCTATACGATAAAGATGAACCATATGATAAACATACCCATGTTTTGTTTACTTTTACAGATGGCACTGAGCTTCGCTATCGGGATGTTCGGAAATTTGGAACGATGCATTTATTTAGTATAGGGGAAGAAGAGGGGAGTCTTCCCTTATCCCAATTAGGTCCTGAGCCATTTTCAAAAGAATTTACACTGAAATATTTGGAGGAAAAGCTCTCTAAGACTAATCGGAAAATAAAGGTTGCACTACTTGATCAAACAAATGTTGTTGGCCTTGGAAATATTTATGTGGATGAGGCGTTGTTTAGAGCAGGAATTTTTCCGGAACGTGAAGCAAATTCCCTGACTAAAAAGGAAATGAAAATACTCCACCAAGAAATCATTCAAACATTGAACGAGGCCGTTGAAAAAGGTGGAAGCACAATCCGCTCTTATGTTAACACTCAAGGTGACATCGGGATGTTCCAATTGGAGCTATTTGTTTATGGTCAAAACGGAAAAGCATGCCAAAGATGTGGAACAGAAATAGAAAAAACAGTCGTCGGCGGAAGAGGCACCCACTACTGCCCAAAATGCCAGAAGAATAAAAAGAAATTAAAATAAAGATCAAAAAGGAGGAGGAATCCGATGTGTCATTTCCTTCTCCTTCGGACATTTCACATAAATGGGCTCCCTCCATATAATATCTTAGCAATCGATAGGAAGGAGACTTTTGCGAGATGTCCCAGTTTGCGTCACTCGTTTTATTAGCATTTGCAGTTAGCTTGGATAGTTTTAGCGTTGGTTTCACATACGGTATGAGAAAAATGAAAATACCATTTAAATCAATCATTACAATAGCCTGCTGTTCAGCCGTAACGATGGCGGCTGCCATGGGGTTAGGTAAATCAATTGCACTCTTCGTATCACCTGTAATCGCCGACCGGCTTGGTGGTATTGTACTCGTATTAATTGGTGTTTGGGTATTATTTCAGTTTTTTCGTCCAACATCCCAAGCGTCGGAGCTTAACGAAGAAAAACTACTGGTGAAGGTTGAAATAAAATCACTTGGACTTGTTATCAATATTTTAAAGAAGCCAATGGTTGCAGACCTTGATAAATCAGGAACCATTACTGGTTTTGAAGCATTTTTACTAGGTCTTGCCCTTTCGCTTGATGCTTTCGGTGCCGGAATTGGCGCTGCTTTATTAGGTTTTTCTCCGTGGGTAATGGCTTTGTTGGTTGCTTTTATGAGCTCACTTTTTGTTTATACAGGTATCGAAAGCGGTTCCGTATTTTCAAAGAAAAGATGGATACAGAAATTTTCATTTTTTCCAGGAATCTTACTGATTTTAATTGGAATATGGAAATTCTAAAAAAACGCGGCAGAGGAGATAGAATACGTGATACTAACAATCGGATTAACAGGTGGAATCGCAAGTGGAAAAAGTACAGTATCACAGATGTTTAAAGAAGCTGGAATCATTGTAATTGATGCTGACGTTATTGCACGTAAAGTTGTTGAGGTTGGTGAAGAAGCATACGAGCAAATTGTTCAATCCTTTGGCGAAGAAATTTTATTATCTGACAAGACGATTGACCGTCCGAAGTTAGGATCGGTCGTCTTTTTCAGTGAAGAAAAACGTCTTTTATTAAATTCAATTGTTCATCCGGCCGTTCGAAAACAAATGCTAAAGGAAAAGGAAGAGCATATCATGAACGGTGAAAAAACAATTGTATTAGACATCCCATTATTGTTTGAAAGCAAATTAACTTCATTGGTCGATCGAACTCTCCTTGTTTATGTTGATAAAGAAACACAGTTATTGCGTCTTATGAATCGCAATAATCTTAGCAAGACGGATGCAGAGGCTAGAATTCACTCACAAATGCCACTTGAGGAGAAAATTCAACTTGCGGATGCTGTAATTGATAATAATCGCACAATTGAGGATACGTTTGATCAGTTCCGTGAAATTTGCAAAAAATGGGGTATACAAAATTAAGTATCATAACATATAAATTAAGGTATCTCGGATTGCTGAGATACCTTTTTTTATGCTTAATTATGGAACACAATAGCTATATGAATAACCATTTTTATAAAAAACTGAATAAAAATGTTACATATCCAATCCAATGTGTTATACTAATTGTGAATATTGAGTGTAAAAAGTATAGCATATATTTTGGAGGGGTTGTAATGAAGCCAAGAATCGCAATTAATGGATTTGGCCGTATTGGAAGAATGGTATTTAGAAATGCAATTATGGATGATTCATTGGAAATAGTTGCTATTAATGCAAGCTACCCTGCTGAAACACTAGCACATCTCATAAAATATGATACTAACCATGGAAAGTTCGATGTAGAAGTCATTCCTGAGGAAGAATCTTTATTGGTGAATGGAAAGCGCGTTCAACTACTAAGCTCCCGTGATCCGTTAGAGCTTCCTTGGAAAAGATTAAATATAGATATTGTGATTGAGGCAACAGGAAAGTTTAACTCAAAGGATAGAGCGAACCTACATTTACAAGCTGGTGCGAAGAAAGTGATTTTAACAGCACCTGGTAAGAATGAAGACATTACTATCGTAATGGGTGTTAACGAAGAAAAGTACGATCATGACAAACATACGATTATTTCAAATGCATCTTGTACAACAAATTGCTTAGCTCCAGTTGCGAAGGTGTTAAATGAGCAATTTGGAATTGTAAACGGTCTAATGACAACTGTTCATGCTTATACAAATGATCAAAAGAATATTGATAATCCACATAAGGATTTGAGAAGAGCAAGAGCTTGTGCACAGTCAATTATTCCAACTTCAACAGGAGCGGCAAAAGCACTATCACTTGTATTACCGGAACTAAAAGGAAAATTACATGGAATGGCACTGCGCGTCCCGACTCCAAATGTGTCATTAGTTGACTTAGTTGTAGATGTTGAGAGAGATGTAACAGTTGAAGAAATTAACGAAGCTTTTATTACTGCATCCGTCGGATCATTAAAAGGGATTTTGGATTTTACTACTGAGCCACTAGTTTCAATTGATTACAATACAAATCCTCATTCTTCGATAATTGATGGCCTATCAACGATGGTCATTGGAGATCGTAAGGTAAAGGTACTAGCTTGGTATGATAATGAATGGGGATATTCTTGTAGAGTCGTAGATTTGGTTAGATATGTAGGCGCAAAAATCATCCAAAAAACAGAAGTGAACGTAGGATAACTTTATTCAGTAGAGTCCCTACTATAAAGTGGGGATGAATGTTAATGAGTATCAAACATAATGGCGTGGTAAAACCCTGACTGAATAAAGTTATAGCCTCCGGCGGATGCCACGATTTTTCAGAGGAAATTTTTCGAGCAGTAAGATCAAAGCCTAAAAACGCCACATCCTGTGGCAACGTCTTTATAACCCACTTCCTGTGGAGCTAAAAATCGGGCACAAATACGCCAAGTCGTATTTGATTATGATAACCTTCCTAATTTGCGGGAAGGTTTTTTATATTTTTAAAAAATTTATTGCTAAAAGTATATAAAATTAGTATACTAGGTTTCGTGAACTTCTTAAAAGCCTATGCTTTTGTAGCTACTTAAAGGGTTAGGACCTCTCTGGACTAACTTTCCCCCGTGGTAGTTATGCTCATGCTTTACGCGAAGAACTCACCCGAAATTATTGTAAGAGGGGGAACAACTGAATGATGGAAACTATGGGACGTCATGTAATCTCTGAATTATGGGGTTGCGATTTTGAAAAATTAAATGACATGCAAGGAATTGAAGAAACATTTGTTCAGGCAGCACTTAAGTCAGGTGCAGAAATTCGTGAGGTAGCATTTCACAAATTTGCTCCACAGGGAGTAAGTGGTGTGGTTATCATTTCGGAATCACATTTAACGATTCACAGTTTTCCTGAACATGGATATGCAAGTATTGATGTATACACATGTGGAGATTTAGATCCGAATATTGCTGCAGACTATATTGCCGAGGCACTTGGTGCACAAACGCGCGAGAATATTGAACTTCCACGTGGCATGGGCCCAGTACAAGTAAAACCAGCACAAGTTAAAGTACTTTAAAAATAAATAAGAATCATCTAAAATAGTAAGAGGTGTATTAATTACACCTCTTTTTTTACATTTTCAGCTTACATAATTTAATATATAGGATTAATAAGGAGTGGAACAAATGGGATTGCAAGCGTTTTTTTCTAACCACAGTGAAACAAGGGACAAACATTCGGACGAGCTTTTGAGAAGTCATTATTATAAAATAACTAATAAAAAAGCAATCGAAGCAGTAAAAAAGGTTATAAATAATTTAGATGGCTATCATATTAACTCTGTATCAGAAGAACGAGGAGAAATCAGCATCTCGATCAAAAAAGGAAGAAAAGCCTTTGTTGTAGCAACCATCGTCTCTGTTAGACCATTTGAAACAGCAATTGACTTTGCTGTCACGACGGAGACATTATTGCTACCGATCGACTTTGGCTATAGCCGAAAGGTTATCATGAATTTATATCAACACTTAGATAAAGAGCTTCCGCTAAGCGGAAAGGGAGAATCTTAAGAACAGCATAATTTACAAGTATAAGCCCTTGTCCTACAAAAATCTTTCTTATATGATAAATACAAAGAGATCTCCTTGGAAGGGAGTTGTTACAATGAGATGCCCATCTTGTAATCATAATGGAACAAGAGTGTTGGATTCACGTCCAGTTGATGATAGTCGTTCAATCCGCAGAAGACGCGAATGCGAAAAATGCCAATATCGTTTTACAACATTTGAAAAAGTGGAAGAAATTCCGTTGATTGTCGTAAAAAAAGAAGGAACGCGCGAGGAATTTAGTAGAGAAAAGATGCTGCGTGGACTTATTAAAGCATGTGAAAAACGTCCGGTTTCCTTAAAACAATTAGAGGATATTACCCACGAGGTTGAAAAGGAACTTCGAAGTCAAGGGATTGCAGAAGTGCATAGCGATATTATTGGTGAGTATGTAATGAATCATTTGGCCAAAGTGGATGAAGTGGCATATGTTCGATTTGCATCCGTATACCGTCAGTTTAAAGATATTAATGTGTTTATTGATGAATTAAAGGAATTAATTAAACGGGAACGCTAAGGGCTTAAGAATCTTTTTAAGCTCTTTTTTAACTTTATTCAGCAGAAGTCCATACTTGGACAAGTGGGATAATGAAAAAAGTATACAATATTAATGTTGATTCAAATCCTGGCTGAATTAAGTTAGCCTCCGGCGGATGCCACAGAAAAGGTAACTTTTCGAGCAAAAGGATCGAAGACTAAGAACGCCACATCCTGATGTCTTCGTCTTTGTGACCCACATCTTGTGGGCCTAAAAAACCTGGGCGCAAATACGCCAAGGCGCATTTGATCTATTAGTAGAAATGAAAGGCTTTGATGAAATGGAGCATTGGAAGGAATTAGTACCAGTTGATCGCTATATCGTTCATGCTGCAGACCTTATGCATGACTATGATCGGAAAGTTATATCATTGCTATACCAGCCTCTAATTGGAATGAAAGCCTTCAGTCTTTATATGACCCTGTGGAGTGAATTGGAGCAAAACCGACTTTGGAGTGAGGAAAGCACCCATTATACGTTAATGGCCCTTCTTCAAACGAATCTAGAGGAAATTTATCAAGAACGCTTAAAGCTAGAAGGCATTGGCCTATTAAAAACATTTGTGAAGTCTGATGAAGATTCAAGAAGTTTTATTTATGAGCTCCAAGCCCCCCTTTCCCCGAGAGCCTTTTTTACGGATGGTGTTCTCAACGTTTACTTATATAACAGGCTTGGTAAGAGTAAATTTTTTAAACTTAAGCAGTTCTTTTCTGATAATGAACTAGATTTAAACTCGTACAAACCAATTACAAAAGCGTTTAGCGAAGTATTTGAATCGGTTAAAGTCTCGAAAATGATTTCCACGATTAGTGATGAAATGAATCATAATCTTGAACGGGATGACAATACAGAATTCATGGACCGAAGTGAGGAGAAAAAGCTTTTAATTGAAAATGTGAGCTTTAATTTTGATTTGTTCTTTGCAGGAATTTCCGAAGTAATGATTCCCCAAAAATCAATTACTCCTAGAGTAAAAGAGGCTATCACAAAGCTCTCCTTCCTATACGGAATCGATCCAATTGAAATGCAGGGGATTGTCATGAGTGCACTTGACCCAAATGAAAAAATTGATATTGAAAAATTAAGAAGAGCTTCAAGGGATTGGTATCAATTTGAAACAGGCAATGAATTACCTACACTGACTGAAAAAGTTCAACCACTACCTAACCAAACTATGGTAAATAAAGTCCCGCAAACAAAGGAAGAGGAATTAATTCAAAAGCTTGAAAGAATCTCACCAAAGGAGTTTCTAATTGATGTTTCTGGAGGAGCACAGCCGTCTGTCTCGGAATTGAAAATCATTGAAGATGTAATGTTCCGACAAAACCTTCTTCCAGGTGTTGTGAATGTACTGTTATATTATGTCATGTTAAAATCGGATATGAGACTAACAAAGTCCTATATTGAAACCATAGCGAGCAACTGGGCGCGTTTGGATATTAAGACAGTAAAAGATGCAATGGAAACAGCGAAAAAGCATAATTGGACTGCTGATAAAAAAGCAAGTAAATACAAAAGGCAGCCGATACGTAAAGAATTACTGCCTGATTGGTTAAAACAAGATGAAGAAACAACACAAGTAGAAACTCCAAAACAGGAAGATACGTATGATCCTTCGTTTGAGGAAAAGAAGAGATTATTTGAGGAAAGACTGAAGAAAATTAAAAAGTAAGATGGGGGTGAGGACATGAAGCCGATTCAGGATTCATTAAAAAAACTATCAAATAATACTGGTTTTCAACAGCGGTATGAGCAAATCAAGCATGAAGTATTGAATAATCCTGAGGTAAGGGACTTTATAAATGTCCATCAAGACGTAATCACGAATGACACAATCAATAGAAGTCTTGGAAAACTGTACGAGTATATTAACCAAAGTAAGGAATGTACGAAATGTGAAAGCCTGGATACTTGTAAAAACATGCTACAGGGATATCATCCTCATCTCGAACTTAAAGGAAATTCAATTGATTTAAGTTATGAAAGATGTCCGAAAAAGGTAATGCATGATGAACAGGTTAAATATAAATCATTAATCAAAAGTATGTATGTTCCAAAGGACATTCTTGATGCATCCCTTGAATCCATTGAATTTGATGAAGGACGTTCTGATGCGATTTTATTAATCCAGGAATTTCTTGATCATTATGAACCGGGTAAACGGATGCAAGGTCTATATTTGTACGGTTCATTTGGAATTGGAAAAACTTATTTTCTTGGAGCACTTGCAAATGGTTTGGCACAAAAGAAAGTTGCTTCAATGCTCGTATATGTACCTGAATTTATGAGAGAACTAAAAGGATCCTTACAGGACCAATCCATCAATTCGAAAATTGACGCAGTTAAAAAGGTTCCAGTGTTAATGCTTGATGATATTGGAGCAGAATCCATGTCTAGCTGGATGAGAGATGATATTCTTGGAAGTATATTACAATATCGTATGCTTGAAAATTTACCGACCTTCTTCACATCAAATTTTGATATGAAAGGTCTTGAACACCACTTATCATATACACAACGTGGTGAAGAGGAAAAAGTAAAAGCGGCTAGAATTATGGAACGAATTAAATTTTTAGCGAAACCAGTTGAACTTAAAGGAAAAAACCGTCGTTACTAACTTTATTCAGCCGGTTTGAACCCGGCTGAATAAAGTTAGAGCCTCAGGCAGATGCCACGATTTTTCAGAGGGAATTTTTCGAGCAGTAAGATCAAAGACTAAAAACGTCACATCCTGTGGCAACGTCTTTATGACCCACTTCCTGTGGGCCTAAAAATCGGGCGCAAATACGCGAAGGCGCATTTTATTCGAGCAAACGGCTATCTCAAAAAAAGGGATAGCTTTTTTTATATTCTAAAGTTGTCCCTTGTACCATATACATTTAACAGGGTAATGGTATTGGCTATTAGGGGGGGACTAGCTTGATTGAAATGCATTTTCAAGAAATCACAGATGCACAAAAAATGTATAAGAGCTTACTAAGAAAGATAAAAGCTCTTTCTATAGATTACATAGAGGTTGTAAATGAAGAAGAAAACGTGGTGTCTGTTTTTGCATCAGAACAAACACAATATGCAATACAGGTTGTTATCATTCCAGTTATGACCGAATTTATTATCAAAAATAATGAAGATAATTGGATTCTTGATTATATTGAAAACTTATTTTACTTTACCGATTATGAAGAGAAAAAACAAATTTTAGAAATTTCTAAAGCATTGATGGATGGGAATAACCCTGATATACCTGGTGTACAGGATGTCGTTCCACGGGAACAACTAATAGCGGAAGCGCTTCACGATTTCCTGCAGGTTCCCATTTCTTTTTCCTTCGAATCGTTTTTAAAGTTTCGCATGCGCTCGTATAATGAGGCATTATTACAAATTGTAGAGTCAGCAATTGACGAGTACAAGCTAGAGCAGGAGTATCAGACATTTATTCAAGGATTGCGAGAATTTCGGGAAAAACGGGAACCGAAGCTTGACCAATTACATATTTTCCATGATGAACAATTTTATTTTTTTAATCAGGAATTTACTGAAATTAAACGAGATGAGCTATTTAAATTTATTGATCGTAAATTAATTTTGCACCAACCGATGTATATTGATTCCGCAGTTTTGGCACCTCTAGTATCGATTGCACCAAAATCGATATCAATTTATACAGATCAGATTGATAATGGGATGGTTCAAACCATTCATAATATATTCTTGGAAAATGTAACGATTTATACAAAAAAGTCTTTTGAAAATAGACGTCTTAAAGCAAAAAAAATATAAAATATGTCAAGTGCCCTTGATTTAACTTTTAAATAAGACTATAATACCTACATATTGCAAATACTACATTAATAATTTAAAAGTTATGATGAGGACACGATGGTATGATTACGGTTTTCAGAGAGGGAAGACATGGCTGGAAGCTTCCTAACACGAATGATACGATTACCACCTCTAAACTTCAGTAGTGAACCTTTGTTTATCAAAGCTGTAATTGCTGACGGGATAACCGTTACTTATTTCTTGAGCCATGGATAGACTTGTGTCTGACATGGAAACAAGGGTGGAACCACGATACATATACTCGTCCCTTTTTTATAGGGACGGGTATTTTTTATTTTCATAAAGAAAAAGGAGTTGAAAACTGATGTCAGATGTAGTAAAAATTACATTCCCAGACGGTGCAGTGAAGGAGTTTCCTAAAGGAACAACAACCGAAGAAATTGCAGGCTCAATCAGCCCAGGACTTAAGAAAAAATCATATGCTGGTAAATTCAACGGCGAGGAAATTGATTTGCGAACTGAAATCCATGAAGATGGTGAAATAGCAATCATTACCCAAGATACTGATGCAGCATTAGAAATCATGCGACACAGTACAGCTCACTTGATGGCTCAAGCGATTAAGCGTCTATACAAAGACGTTAAGCTTGGTGTGGGCCCGGTTATTGAAAATGGCTTCTACTATGATATTGATATGGAAAAGTCATTAACACCTGAAGATTTGCCTGAAATTGAAAAAGAAATGAAGAAAATCGTTAATGAAAATCTTGAAATTCACCGTGTTGAGGTTTCACGAGATGAAGCGATTCGTCGATACGAAGAGATTGGTGATGAGCTTAAGCTTGAGCTGATTCAAGATATTCCAGAAGGAGATACATTAACTATTTACGAACAAGGTGAATTCTTTGACCTTTGCCGTGGTGTTCATGTTCCTTCTACAGGAAAAATTAAAGAATTTAAGCTATTAAGCATTGCTGGTGCATACTGGCGTGGCGATAGTGACAATAAAATGCTTCAACGAATTTATGGGACAGCATTCTTTAAAAAGGCCGACCTTGATGAATATTTACGTTTACTTGAAGAGGCTAAAGAGCGCGACCATCGTAAATTGGGTAAGGAACTAAGCCTTTTTACAAACTCACAAAAAGTAGGTCAAGGCTTGCCATTATGGCTTCCAAAAGGTGCGACTATTCGTCGTGTTATCGAACGATATATCGTTGATAAAGAAGTTAGACTTGGCTATGATCATGTTTATACACCTGTTCTAGCAAATGTTGATCTTTATAAAACATCAGGTCACTGGGATCATTATCAAGATGACATGTTCCCTGTAATGGAAATGGATAATGAAGAGCTTGTCCTACGTCCAATGAATTGCCCGCACCATATGATGATCTATAAAAATGGCATTCACAGCTATCGCAAGCTTCCAATCCGTATTGCTGAATTAGGAACAATGCACCGTTATGAAATGAGTGGAGCACTTTCAGGTCTACAGCGTGTTAGAGGGATGACACTTAATGATGCACATATCTTCGTTCGTCCTGACCAAATTCAAGAAGAGTTCAAACGCGTTGTTAACCTTATTTTAGAGGTATATAAAGACTTTGATATTAAAGACTACAGTTTCCGACTTTCTTATCGCGACCCAGCGGATACTGAAAAATATTTCGATGATGATGCGATGTGGGAAAAAGCACAAGCTATGTTAAAGGCGGCGATGGACGACCTTGGCCTTGATTATTTCGAGGCAGAAGGTGAAGCAGCTTTTTATGGTCCTAAGCTTGATGTACAAGTTCGTACAGCTCTTGGAAAAGATGAAACACTTTCAACTGTTCAGCTTGACTTCTTATTACCTGAACGCTTTGATTTAACATATGTCGGTGAAGATGGAAAACAACATCGTCCAGTCGTTATTCACCGTGGTGTTGTATCAACAATGGAACGCTTCGTTGCTTATTTAATCGAAGAATACAAAGGCGCATTCCCAACTTGGTTAGCACCTGTGCAAGTTCAAGTTATTCCAGTTTCTCCAGACGTTCATTTAGACTATGCGAAGAATGTCCAAGAGAAACTTCAAGCAGAAGGTTTACGCGTAGAAATAGATGATCGCGATGAAAAAATCGGCTATAAGATTCGAGAAGCTCAGATGCAAAAAGTTCCATTTATGCTTGTTGTAGGGGACAATGAAATAAAGGAAAATGCAGTAAACGTACGCAAGTATGGCGAGCAAAAATCAGAGACTCTTGCCTTTGATACATTCCTTGCAAATATCCTCCAAGAAGTTAATAAATAAAAAAAGTTCTTGTCAAACATAAAAGTGCATGCTAGAATAAATTTCGTTGTGTTATTCTAGTTGCACTATTTGACAGATACCATCTTAAATGTTATACTTTTGAAGGTAATTGAATACTTGTTTGAGAAAGTAGAGGCACCCGCTTCTCACCTGATTGACGCAAATTGCAGTTGGTAGGTCTTACGTTCATTAATCATTATTGTGTAAATGAATTGTAATAGTGTGGGTGTGTATACATTCACACTTTTTTGTTTGTCTCAAATCTGTAAAATGCGCAAGATTTCAAACGAGGCATTCTTTAAAAAACCTTGGAGGTGGCTAATTATTAGCAAAGACATGATGGTTAACGAGGGCATTCGTGCCCGTGAGGTTCGTTTGATTGGTTCAAATGGTGATCAGCTAGGAATTAAATCCAAAATTGAAGCATTAGAAATTGCTGCTAGAGCAAATCTTGATCTTGTATTGGTTGCCCCAAATGCGAAACCACCTGTATGTCGTATTATGGACTACGGTAAATTCCGTTTTGAGCAACAGAAGAAGGAAAAAGAAGCTCGTAAAAATCAAAAGGTTATTAACATTAAGGAAGTTAGACTTAGTCCGACAATTGATGAGCACGATTTTAATACAAAGCTTCGTAACGCAATTAAATTCCTTGAAAAAGGCGACAAGGTTAAAGCATCAATTCGCTTTAAAGGTCGTGCGATTACACATAAAGAAATCGGTCAACGTGTATTAGATCGTTTTTCTAAAGCTTGTGCTGAAGTTGCTACTATTGAATCCCACCCTAAAATGGATGGTAGAAGCATGTTTTTAGTACTAGCACCTAAAATCGAAAAGTAATGAATTGAGGAGGAACTCCCTATGCCAAAAATGAAAACACACCGTGGAAGTGCAAAGCGTTTCAAGAAAACAGGATCTGGTAAACTGAAACGTTCACAAGCATATACAAGCCACTTATTCGGAAATAAAACTACAAAACAAAAGCGTAAGCTTCGTAAAGCTTCATTAGTAAGCAAAGGCGATTTCAAACGTATTCGCCACATGTTAGACAACTTAAAATAATCAATGATCGATTGATATAGATTCTAGGAGGGTACAAAATGCCAAGAGTAAAAGGCGGAACTGTTACACGCAAACGTCGTAAAAAGGTATTAAAATTAGCTAAAGGTTATTTTGGTTCAAAACACACTTTATATAAAGTTGCAAACCAACAAGTAATGAAATCATTAATGTATGCTTACCGTGACCGTCGTCAAAAGAAACGCGACTTCCGTAAGCTATGGATTACTCGTATCAACGCAGCAGCTCGTATGAACGGTCTTTCTTACAGCCGTTTAATGCACGGACTTAAGCTTGCTGGTATCGAAGTAAACCGCAAAATGCTTGCTGACCTAGCTGTTAGCGATGAAAAAGCATTTGCAGAATTAGCAACTGTTGCAAAAAGCAACCTAAAATAATTTAATCTATGTAAAAAGGTTACTCCCATTGTAAAATGAGAGTAACCTTTTTTGTTAGTTTGTCACATTAAGCTAAAAACCATTGAATCAAAATAATGACCATAGAACGAAAAGAAAAACCATAGTGCGCATTCTCGTGCTGTAAAAGGTGGAAAAACAATGTACGCAATTCTATTAATCTATGTAATACTGAACGTATACGGTTTACTACTCATGTACATCGATAAAAACAGAGCCAGAAACAATAAATGGCGCATCTCTGAAAAACATATTTGGATTGTCGCTATCTTAGGCGGCGCGCTTGGAGCGACTTTTGGAATGAAGCAATTTCGACATAAGACAAAACATAAGCACTTTGTTACCCTGCTTCCTATTCTTACGGTTATGACATTAGCCCTCTACATATATATTTTGGTTAACATGTCATAACTACTTGTACGATTGTATATGCTTAATTAGCACTTCTATAAGTACCCTAGAGGAAGAGGTGACTTGTACATTTGGATGAAACAATGACATTGCTGTTCGTTTTTATTGAATCCACTGGACTACTTGCCCCCATTATTTTTATTGTAATACATCTTATCCGTCCTTTCTTTTTCATACCAGTTCCTGTTGTATGTATCGTTGGGGGTATTTTATTCGGGTCGGTATTTGGCACAATTTATTCTATACTAGGATTAACCATGCTCAGCATTCTTTTCTATTTTTTATATCGGCAAGTTCCGAGATTGTCAAAAAAAATTAATACACTCAAGCAAAAATGGTTAGGTGACAAAGTGAATTTTACCATCGGGCAAATTGCAATCTTACGTGTTATTCCTTTTATTAATTTTCATCTTTTATCCTTGTGTATCATAGATGTTACTAGAAATTTTCGAGACTATGCCAAAGCCTCTTTTTATACAAATATTCCAGTAGCACTTCTTTACACCGTTTTCGGTCAATTTATCCGGGAATTCTCTACAACTGTGATTCTCGCGATACTTCTGGCACTTACTCTCTTGTTTTATCTACTAAGAGAAAAACAAGTTATTATCAAATGGCATGAATTTTTTAATCCTAAAGCAGGTAGGTCATATCAATAAAAAAACAGTCGTGGGTTTATTGCTCACGACTGTTTTCCTTTATTAGTTCTTTTATTGGGCTCTTCCAATCAATTTTTGCATGCGGATAAATTTCCCTAATTCTACGTTCAATGTATTGGAAATCCGTATAGGTTAAACCCTTAAGATTATCAGTTTTGGACCATACAAAGATGGAGACAACCTCAAACGATTTCGAAGTAGATCCTAAATATTTTTCCCCTTCAAACAAAACTCCCTTATACGTTAATAAAAAGTTTTTATGGACATTTGCTAGGTCATCAAGCCAGTAGAATTCCTTTTTTTCTTGTGCGAGCTCAATCTTCCTCTTTGGATTTAGTACGTACTTGAAAATCCGATATAATAAAAAGATGATTAGAAGTAAGATGACAAAACGAATGAGTATGACAAACATAAGAGGACTCCCTCCATTTTCAATCTGCCAACATATACGATTAACCTACACAAAAGGTTTCAAGTTATTTTAAATTTGTTATAATTTTTTTCTAGAGGAGGATTTTTTACATGACATACAACTTAAAAGTAATGCTGCTAAACAAGGATGCTAAGCTGCCGTTGCAAGCAAATCCAGGTGATGCAGGTTTAGATTTATATTCTGCCGAAGAAAAACTAATTAAACCAGGTGAGGCTGACTTAATCAAGACAGGCATCAAAATTGAGCTACCGCCTGGAACAGAAGCGCAAGTACGACCAAGAAGTGGACTAGCACTAAAACATTCGGTAACTGTCTTAAATAGTCCTGGAACGATTGACGAAGGCTACCGTGGAGAAATTGCCGTCATCTTAATTAATCATGGAAAAGAAGACTTTGTAGTCGAAAAACATATGCGGATAGCGCAAATGGTGGTTGCCGAAGTGGCCCAGGTTAACTTGCTGCAGGTTGAGGAAGTGACTGCTTCTAAAAGAGGAGAAGGAGGATTTGGATCAAGTGGGACAAAGTGAAACTTCAATTAGTGAGGTTTTACCGCCCGATAATGTGGGACAGAATAATATGGATCCAAAATTGCTCAATTGCCACTATTTTCTGTATAATGAAATGGTCAAAATAACGAAAGCGATGGTGTTTAATAATGACAAAGCTTGACGAAACATTAACGATGCTAAAAGATCTTACTGATGCAAAAGGTATTCCTGGTAATGAACGAGAGCCTCGTGAGGTCATGAAAAAATACATAACTCCATATTCTGATGAAATTTCGTACGATGGATTAGGAAGCTTAATTGCGAAAAAGGAAGGCAATGCAACTGGTCCAAAAATCATGATTTCTGGACATTTAGATGAAGTTGGTTTCATGGTAACACAGATTGATGAAAAAGGATTTTTACGTTTCCAAACAGTAGGTGGCTGGTGGTCACAGGTTATGCTTGCACAACGTGTAACCGTTGTTACTAGTAAAGGGGATATTACGGGTGTAATTGGTTCAAAACCACCACATATTTTATCTGCTGAAGCACGAAAAAAACCTGTTGAAATCAAAGATATGTTCATAGATATTGGTGCAGCAGGTAGGGAGCAAGCCTTAGAATTTGGGGTGAAACCTGGAGACCAAGTTGTTCCATATTTTGAATTCACGGTTATGAATAATGAAAAAATGCTACTTGCAAAAGCATGGGATAACCGTATTGGCTGTGCGATTGCAATAGATGTATTAAAATATTTAAAGAACGAAGAGCATCCAAACGTTGTATATGGAGTTGGTTCTGTTCAAGAGGAAGTTGGTCTTCGAGGTGCCAAAACGGCTGCAATGATGATCAAGCCTGATATTGCAATTGCTGTTGATGTTGGAATTGCAGGTGATACACCTGGAATTTCAGAGAAAGAAGCGTTGAGTAAAATGGGTGATGGGCCTCAAATTATTTTATATGATGCTTCCATGGTTTCTCATAAAGGCTTACGAGATTTTGTTGTTGGAGTAGCTGATGAGATGAACATCCCATACCAATTTGATGCAATTGCTGGTGGTGGAACAGATGCTGGCTCAATCCATATTACCTTAGAAGGTGTTCCAGCTCTAGCGATTACAATCGCAACACGCTATATTCATTCACATGCTGGAATCCTCCATCGAGATGATTATGAAAATGCAGTTAAGTTAATTGCAGAAGTAATCAAGCGTTTGGATCAAGAAGCAGTAAATATAATTAAATTCGATTAACTTTATTCAGCAGAATTCTCTTACTTTTATGGCGAGATGAACGTATTAAGAGTACCCAATTCAGTAAAGGGTTTAACCCTAGTCTGAATAAAGTTAAGCCTCCGGCAGAGGCCACGATTTTTAAAGGGAAATTTTTCGAGCATGGCTCGAAAGAAATCGGGCGCAAATACGCCAAGGCGCATTTGATTAAAAAAAGCCGATGATTTTTGTCATCGGCTTTTTCCGTTTACTGCTTTAACCCTTGCTCTAGTGTTGTGAGCATCTCTTGTTTATCCTCTTGGCTTGCATTTTGCCAAATAACTTCAAACAATACTCCTAATCCAGGAAGCATTTTTTCTTCTCCGCTTTGGATTGCATCTACAATTGTATCTTCTAATTCAGCCTGAGAGTTTCCTGTAACATTATGCTTAACAGCATGTCTTAAATTCAAATTCATTCACATGCACACCTTTCCTATGTAACTTTTTCTTTAGTATCTTTTACGGTGCCCACCTTTTTTATGTATCTTCCTTAGGATATAATGGAAAAAGAATCAACAAAAAGGAGTAATTAGTGCGTTGAAACGAATCGAATCAAATAAAAATCCTCAAATAAAACAATGGAAAAAACTTCATACGAAAAAGGAACGTGAAAGATCAGGAACTTTTATGATTGAAGGGTATCATCTAGTTGAAGAAGCTTTAAAAAGTGATGTAATCATACGTGAATTGATTATAAGTGAAACAATAGATATCCCTTCAAAATGGAGTGTAGACAATCTTTCAATCACAATTGTGACAGAAAAAATTATGCAGGAAATAAGTGATACAGATACATCTCAAGGGGTCGCGGCTATTTGTGAACAATATTCCGCTGAAGAAGACCGACATTTTTCTAAATTATTATTGATTGATGCGGTTCAGGACCCTGGAAATCTTGGAACAATGATACGTACTGCGGATGCAGCAGGAATAGATGCTGTAATTATTGGTGAAGGAAGCGTTGATGTATACAATTCAAAGGTGGTTCGCTCTACACAGGGCTCGATTTTCCATATACCTATTATAAAAGCAAATTTACAGGGAACGATAGAACAACTTAAGCAAAGTGGTATTAAAGTATACGGAACATCTTTAAAAAATGCAGTTGACTACAAACAAGCTGTTGCTCAAGATTCATTCGCATTACTGGTTGGCAATGAAGGAAATGGAGTAGATCCTGAGTTACTAGAGAAAACAGATCAAAATCTATATATTCCAATCTACGGAAAAAGTGAATCATTAAATGTAGCCGTGGCAGCGGGGATTTTACTATATCATCTGCGGTAAAGAGGGGGGAGTATAATAAGCGACTTTTTCGGAGGGTCAATTGTAGGTGAACAATTTCACTGGTTATCTTTTTCACATGTTGTGATGCTGGGCTTGCTCCTAGTTTCGGGAGTTTTGTTATTTCTTTTTAGAGCTAGAATCACTAAAGGAAAATCCGCAATTCGTTATACGTTGGCATTCTTTTTATTGGGAAGTGAGCTATCTCTCTATATTTGGTACGTGTTTACAGGTGTATGGGACCCGATTGATTCCCTGCCACTTCAGCTTTGCTCAATTTCACTATTTTTAAGTATCACAATGCTGTTAACTCGGAGCTACCTTTTATTCGAGATCACTTATTTTTTGGGCATAGGTGGCGCATTACAAGCGATGCTTACACCAGAGCTTGCATATGACTTTCCACATTATCGTTATTTTCATTTTTTTCTAGCTCATATCGCGATTATTCTGGCCAGCCTATACATGCTTTGGTACGAGAATTTTAGACCAACAATAAAATCGGTTTGGAAGGCATTCGCAGCACTTAACCTAATCGCATTACTAGTCTTTTTCATCAACAAAGTGACTGGCGGAAACTATATGTTTCTCGCTCGAAAACCGATAACCCCAAGCCTAATCGACCTACTTGGTCCGTACCCATGGTATATATTATCGTTGGAAATTGTCGCTTTGATCATGTTTTTTATCCTCTATCTCCCATTTGTAAGAAAAAAGAAATAAATTGGGTTTGATTTGCACATCGAAGATACGTATAATATAATCTATATGCTTTACATATAGTTAAAAACAATGATTGAGATTAGTATCTTTCCACTCACTATTCAGGGAGAAAATGCCGTGACTGCAAGCATTTTTATAGAAGAAGAAAGTGAATTCACCTCTTGAGTTGGCACTTGGACCGTTATAAATAACGTAAAGGTGTTCCGGCATTTGCCGTTATCGAAACGAAGTGAACAATTATGATGCTGTAATTGTTAACAAGGGTGGTACCGCGAATCTAAACCTCGTCCCTTTTTTGGGATTGAGGTTTTTTATTTTGTCCAAAAAAGGAGGAAATGTAATGCAAGAAAGATTAAATGAGTTAAAAGATGAAGCTCTTGAAAAAGTAGAGGCTGCAACGAATCTTAAAGAATTAAATGATATTCGTGTTGCTTATTTAGGTAAAAAAGGACCTATCACTGAAGTACTAAGAGGGATGGGCAAGCTTTCTGCTGAAGAGCGTCCAAAAATGGGAGCACTCGTCAATGAAGTCAGAGAGCAAATCACTGTAAAGTTGACGGCAAAACAAGAACTACTCGAAAAAGAAGAAGTAGAAAGAAAACTAGCTTCTGAAACAATCGATGTAACACTTCCAGGTAGACCTGTTCATGTTGGTGGACCTCACCCGCTAACTAAGGTAATTGAAGAAATTGAAGATTTATTCCTAGGTATGGGTTATTCAATTGCGGAAGGACCTGAAGTAGAAAAGGATTATTACAATTTCGAAGCGTTAAATTTACCGAAAGACCACCCAGCAAGGGATATGCAGGATTCATTTTATATTACAGAAGATATTCTTCTTCGTACACAAACTTCTCCTGTTCAAGCGAGAACAATGGAAAAGCATGAAGGAAAAGGACCTGTAAAAATCATTTGCCCAGGTAAAGTATATCGCCGTGATAATGATGATGCGACACACTCTCACCAATTCACGCAAATTGAAGGATTGGTTGTCGATGAGAACATTCGCATGAGTGACCTTAAGGGTACATTAAATACATTTGCGAAAAAGATGTTCGGTGAAGACCGTGAAATTCGTCTACGCCCAAGCTTTTTCCCATTCACTGAGCCTTCCGTAGAGATGGATATCTCATGCTTTAAGTGTGGCGGGGATGGATGTAATGTATGTAAAAAGACAGGCTGGATTGAAATTTTAGGTGCTGGTATGGTTCACCCAAATGTACTGGAAATGTCTGGCTTTGATTCAAAGAAATATACAGGATTTGCGTTCGGTATGGGCCCAGAGCGTATCGCAATGTTGAAATATGGAATTGATGATATTCGTCATTTATACACAAATGATAATCGTTTCATCAAACAATTTAATCGGGTCTAAGGAGGGAGTAAGAGAATGTTTGTTTCATACAAATGGTTGCAGGAATACGTTGATTTATCAGGTGTAACTGCAGAAGACTTAGCAGAAAAAATCACTAGAAGTGGAATTGAAGTTGAAGGTGTCGATCATTTAGGTGAAGGCATTAGCGGGATTGTGGTTGGTCATGTATTAGAATGTGAGCAACATCCGAATGCTGACAAATTGAATAAATGTCTCGTTGATTTAGGTGAAGGTGCACCTGTTCAAATTATTTGTGGAGCACCGAACGTTGCAAAAGGCCAAAAGGTCGTAGTCGCAAAGGTAGGAGCAGTCTTACCGGGCAATTTTAAAATCAAAAAGGCAAAGCTTCGTGGTGAAGAATCAAGTGGAATGATTTGTTCCCTTCAAGAGCTTGGTTTTGAATCAAAGCTTGTTTCAAAAGAATACTCAGAAGGAATTTTTGTATTCCCGAATGAGGTTGAGCCAGGAGCTGACGCAATTGTTCAATTGAATCTTGATGATAAAGTTCTTGAGCTAGGCCTAACACCTAATCGTGCTGATGCTATGAGCATGATGGGGGTTGCTTATGAGGTTGCGGCTATTTTAGGAAAAGATGTAAAACTTCCACAACCGAAAGTGACAGCTTCATCGGAAAAAGCGGAAGATTACATTTCGATTTCAGTAGAAGCGAAGGAAGATAATCCGTTATATGTAGCACGAGTAGTGAAGGATGTAAAAATTGGTCCATCACCATTATGGCTTCAAACACGCCTAATGGCTGAAGGAATCCGCCCACATAATAATGTTGTCGATATTACAAATTATATTTTATTAGAATATGGTCAACCATTACATGCGTTTGACTATGATCGTCTAGGTTCTAAAGAAATTCTCATAAGACGTGCGAAAAACGAAGAAAAGATTACGACATTAGATAATGCTGAGCGTACATTAACCGACGAGCACCTCGTAATTACAAATGGAACAGTTCCAGTAGCTCTAGCAGGGGTTATGGGTGGAGCGAATTCTGAAGTTAAAAATGATACAACAACCGTATTAATTGAGTCTGCTTATTTTACAGGTAGCACAATCCGTAAGTCATCAAAAGATCACGGATTACGAAGTGAAGCAAGTGCTCGTTTTGAAAAAGGAATTGATCCAAACCGTACTCGTGAAGCAGCAGATCGTGCAGCTGAGCTAATGGCAGAGCTTGCTGGTGGTGTCGTTCTAGAAGGTGTGGTGGCTGTTGATACGCTTGATATTCAACCGACCAATGTTTCTGTGACACTTGAGAGAATCAATAAAGTGTTAGGAACTGAAATTTTTAAAGAAAAAGTAGAAGAGATTTTCACTAACCTAAAGTTCTCATTTACTGTGGATAACGATACTTTCCATGTTACTGTGCCTACTCGTAGACCTGACATTACAATTGAAGAGGATTTAATCGAGGAAGTAGCTCGATTATATGGATATGATGAATTACCAACCACTCTTCCATTTGGTGAGTCAAATCCTGGTAGATTAACGGCTTATCAAGCAAAGCGTCGTCTAGTGAGAAGATATTTAGAAGGTGTTGGATTATATCAAAGCATCACATATTCACTTACAAGTGCTGAAAAAGTAAATAGATACGCACTTGAACGTAGTGAGCCAATTCGTTTGGCTATGCCAATGAGTGAAGAACGAAGTCTCTTAAGATTAAGCCTTCTTCCACATTTATTAGAGGTTGTTTCACATGATTTGGCACGTCAAATTGATAGTGTGGCGACTTACGAAACGGGCTCTGTATTCATTACTAGACCAAACCAAGAACTTCCAGATGAAAAAGAACACTTAGCAATTGCTCTGACTGGCTCATGGTTATCACCAACATGGCAGGGTGAGAAAAAAGCAGTGGACTTCTATGTTGTCAAAGGAATTCTAGAAGGGCTATTTGAAAAGCTTGGTCTTGAAAACAGAACTGCATTCCTACAAGCGAGAGTAGAAGGGATGCATCCTGGGCGTACAGCTTCCGTGTTATTAGATAACAAAGAAATTGGATTTGTTGGTCAACTTCATCCAAATGTTCAAAAGGATTTAGATTTAACACCAACTTATGTGTTTGAATTATCATTAAAGGATCTTTTAGAAGCAGATGTTGAGGAAATTCTTTATCAACCAATTCCACGATTCCCGTCGATGACTCGTGACATTGCACTTGTTGTGGATCAGTCAGTGGCTGCAGGTGACATGAAGCAGGTCATTATTGAAGCAGGTGGTAAGCTACTTCGTGATGTATCAATCTTTGACCTTTATGAAGGAGAGCGTATGGAGCCTGGTAAAAAATCAGTTGCATACTCAATCAAGTATTTTGATCCAGAGCGCACCTTAACTGAAGAAGAAGTAACAAAAGTACATGACAAAGTACTAAAAGCAGTTGAAGAAAAATTTGAAGCAACATTGCGTTCATAATAAAAATGGAGTGGGTCCAAAGTGGCCCACTCCATTTTTTATGTCTAGCTCCAGGGGCCATCGACTCGAGGTCATAAGCCAATCTCTTCGGTAGGTAAAAGGCACCTTCTGTCAGCGCTCGTCTTATGCTTGTCGCCGATTAGCGGGCGCCTTGTGCTTTTCTTATACCCCGGCTATTTTTTTGGCTTTTTCTGTATTTGCAAAATGGACCTTTGTAAAGCTCCGTAGTGCTCCCATTCCTTGCTTTTTGATAAGCTTAGCGGCAACTACATCAACTTGAGCGCCAGCTCCTTTTTTTAACTCCAAGCCGCACTTTTCACTTAATTTATCAAATTCTTTTATAAACGCATACCTTGCAATAATCGAAGCAGCAGCAACAGACAGATGAACCCCTTCTGCCTTTGTACTGAAATACACATGATCCTTGATAATCTCCTTTTGACCTGATAAATGCCTGAAATACACATCGGGAATTGCAAACTGGTCGATTAATATACCATCCGGTGTTGTGGGTGCAATCTTTTTAAGCACATGCCCAATTGCTTGATTATGCAACAATGCCTTCATTTTACCTTGAGTCATGCCTTTTGCTTGTAGTTCGTTGTATTTTTCGTTATGTAAAGTTAACAGGCTATATGGTATTACATGAATGATCGATTCTGCAATCTCACAAATTTGTTTATCATTTAAATCCTTGGAATCCTTAACTCCAAGTTCCTTAAGCAAAGCAAACTTATCATTAGAAACATATGCGGCAACGACTGTCATTGGACCGAAATAATCACCTGTTCCAACCTCATCAGAACCAACCATCGATAAAGCTCCGATATTAGGTGGTAAGCCACTATTTTTTGCCCCTGATTTCTTTGTAGTTGTCATTTTAGTTGGAGCCTCGGAGCTTCCCCATTTTTCAGCTTCTCCTGCAGCGCTATTTCCTTGAAATAACACTTTCCCAGATTTATATGCTGTAATTGTACAACTTGGAAGTTTGGCAACAAATACTCCACCCTGTGGGACCTTTTCTAATAGGTGACTTTTATAATGCGTCTTCATTTTTTCAATGGTACCGGGGGTACACTTTAAGACAGTATTAGACAAAATAACATCCCCTACTTACTATTTTTATACAAGGTTAGATAAAATTCTTTATAATCTATCATAACGTTTCTTGAGATTTCTTTCCATAAATATCGTGTTCATGGTATTATTATCTTTAGGATTGACTAGAATGGAGGCCAACTACTTGTCACAGCCACAAAAAACAAGAACAACTGTAGATATATATGGGCAGCAATATTCGATTATCGGGTCTGAGAGCACAAGCCATATACGCCTTGTGGCCTCAATTGTTGATGATAAAATGAGAGAAATTAGCGGTAAAAATCCGACACTTGATATTAATAAACTAGCAGTATTAACAGCCGTTAATATTGTTCATGAACATTTAAAGTTAAAAGAAGAATATGAAGAGCTTGAAAAACATTTGGAACAAGCAAAAAATGAAAAGGATTGACATGATATGTTCGATTTAATCTTAATAATCATCCTTTTAGTGGGATTTTTAATTGGTTTGAGAAGAGGCTTTATCCTTCAAATCGTTCATCTTACAGGTTTTATTGTTGCATTTATCGTTGCATACCTCTATTATGATGAACTTATGCCAAAATTAATATTATGGATTCCATATCCAACATTTGGTGACGCCGATACTATGAAGTTTTTATTTGAAAGTACGAATTTAGAAACGGCATACTATCGTGCAATTGCCTTTGCAATTATTTTCTTTGCAACAAAATTTATATGGCAAATCATTGGATCGATGCTTGATTTCCTTGCAAATCTCCCCATTTTAAAACAAATCAATGGTTGGGCTGGAGGTTTACTAGGATTTGTTGAAGTTTACTTAATTGTATTTATCGTGCTTTATATTGGAGCACTACTTCCAGTAGAAATCGTTCAGTCTAATCTTAATGATTCATTTATGGCTAAAATGATTGTCCAACACACCCCATTTTTCACAGGGAAAATCAAGGATATGTGGATCTAACTTCTCTCTTACAGAGAAGTTTTTTTTATGAACTGACAATTAACCCACAATAAGTGACTTTTTAGCAAAAAATCTGTATCATTTTGGATAGTTAATCGTATGGAATATAGGTAGGTGGTAACAATGACAATTAATAAAAAAGATGTAATCCGTCTTTTAGAAACTATTGCAATTTATATGGAACTAAAAGGAGATAACCCATTTAAAATATCTGCCTTTCGAAAAGCAGCAGCAGCCCTTGAAAATGATGATCGAAGCTTATCGACAATTGATGACTTCACGACATTACCTGGCATTGGTAAAGGAACAGCAGCGGTGATTACAGAATACATCGAAACCGAAGAATCAACCGTTTTAAATGAATTAAAAGAAAAGGTACCAGAAGGCCTCATCCCTTTGCTTAATCTACCAGGGCTTGGTGGCAAAAAAATAGCCAAGCTCTATCAAGAGCTAGGCATTGAAGATATGGAAATGTTAAAACAAGCATGCGAAAACGAAAAAATTCAAAATCTAGCAGGCTTTGGGAAGAAAACAGAAGAAAAAATACTCGCTGCTATCGAGGAATATGGCAAACGTCCAGATCGCTTGCCGATTGCTTTAATGCTAGCGCTAGCTGAAGATATTGAAAAGCAGCTATCTGCGATGGAAGGAATCATTACATTTTCTCGTGCAGGCAGTCTTCGCCGTATGAGAGAAACAATCAAGGACCTTGATTTTATTATTGCAACAAACGAACCTGAAAAAGTACGCGATCAGCTTTTACAGTTAAACGGGATTAATGGAATTATTGCAAGTGGGGATACAAAGGTTTCCGTACAAATATCATACAGCTACGATATTTCGGTCGATTTTCGTCTAGTGAAACCATATGAATTTGCAACTACCCTTCATCATTTTACGGGAAGTAAAGACCATAATGTAAGAATGAGGCAATTAGCAAAAGAACGTGGCGAAAAAATAAGTGAGTATGGCGTTGAAAACACTGAAACAGGTGAAATAAAAACGTTTGAAACAGAAGTAGAATTCTATCAATATTTTGGTCTCAACTTTATCCCGCCAGAGCTTAGAGAGGATGGTTCTGAAGTAGATGCCTTCCATCAGGAAGTTGAACATATTCAGCTTGAAGATATAAAAGGTGATCTTCATTTGCATACATCGTGGAGCGATGGAGCTTTTACTATCGAAGAGATGGTTGATGCATGCAGGAAAAAGGGCTATCACTATATGGCGATTACAGACCATTCACAATACTTACGCGTTGCAAACGGTCTAACACCTGAGCGTTTACAAGAACAACACAAAGAAATTAAAAGACTAAATGAAAAATATGATGACTTCACAATATTTACAGGTGTTGAAATGGATATCCTTCCAGATGGTAGACTTGATTACGACGATGAAATTATTAGAGATGTTGATGTGGTAATTGCATCGATTCATTCAAGCTTTTCTCAGCCAAGAGAGAAAATCATGCAACGCTTAAAAACAGCTCTAGAAAATCTACACGTAGATATCATCGCACACCCGACTGGAAGGATAATAGGGCGCCGAAATGGATATGACGTAGATGTAGATATGTTAATTGAACTTGCAAAAGAAACGAATACAGCTTTAGAATTAAATGCGAATTTGAATAGGTTGGACCTTTCTTCAGAATATATTAAAAAGGCACAAGAGAAGGGCGTAAAACTAGTCATTAACACAGATGCACATAATATGGACATGCTAGATGATATGGGATATGGCGTCTCCGCTGCAATAAAAGGGTGGATCAAAAAGGAAAATGTCATTAATACATGGGATAAAGATGAGTTAATAACATATTTAAAACGAAATTTGTAGGATTAAATAGGATCGTTGATGTTGAAGCAGTTGGTGCAAGAAGGGAGTTACAGCATGCAACCACGGGTTTTAAAGGTACTAGAGTTTGATAAAGTAAAGGAGCAGCTCAAACAGCATGTCTCCTCCTCTTTAGGAAGAGAAAAGATAGATAAAATGACCCCGTCCACAAATGTTGAGGAGGTTATTTTTCTACAGGAACAAACAGATGAAGCTGCAAAGGTATTGCGTTTAAAAGGAAATGTTCCACTTGGTGGATTAACAGATATTAGAGCCTCCATTAAGCGTGCTAGCATCGGTGGAGCTCTGAATACAATGGAGCTATTAGATATTGCAGGCACTATTTATGCTGGGCGACAGATGAGGAAATTTATTGAGGGCATGATTGAGGATGATATTCTTTTACCTATTCTAGGGGAACTTGTTACAAGCATTACTCCCTTATTTGAACTTGAGCAAAAAATAAATAACTGTATTGATGATAATGGAGTCGTCATGGATGGCGCAAGTGACAAATTGCGTGGAATCCGACAGCAGCTGCGAAGCAGTGAAGCAAGAATCAGGGAAAAGCTTGAGCATATTATTCGTTCATCATCCGCCGGGAAAACACTATCGGATGCGATTATTACGATTCGAAATGATCGATATGTAATCCCGGTAAAACAAGAATACCGTGGGACATATGGTGGGATCGTTCATGACCAATCCTCTTCAGGTGCTACATTATTTATTGAACCACAATCAGTGGTCGAGCTTAATAATGTATTGCAGGAGGCAAGGGTAAGAGAAAAACAAGAAATCGATCGAATTTTACTTGAGCTATCAAATGAGGTAGCAGTCGAAGCAGAATCACTGTATCAAAATGTGGAGACACTCGGAGAGCTTGATTTTATGTTCACAAAAGCGGGCTACAGTAAAAAAATAAAAGGCTCGAAACCGAAAATTAATGGGAATGGCTATGTTTTAATTAAAAAAGGCCGCCATCCTTTAATAGACCCACAAGTAGTAGTTCCAAATGATATTGAGCTTGGTAAGGAATATACTTCGATCGTTATAACAGGTCCAAATACTGGTGGTAAAACCGTCACAATAAAAACAATTGGTTTATTAACGATTATGGCACAATCAGGTCTGCAAATTCCTGCACAGGAAGAGTCAGAGATTGCTGTTTTTGAATCCGTGTATGCTGATATCGGTGACGAACAGTCCATTGAACAAAGCTTGAGTACGTTTTCATCCCATATGGTAAATATTGTGGATATTTTAAACCGGGTCGATGAAAATAGCTTGGTTCTGTTTGATGAATTAGGGGCAGGAACCGATCCGCAGGAAGGGGCTGCGCTTGCAATCTCAATTCTTGATGAAGTCTATAACAGAGGTGCTAGGGTAATAGCGACATCTCATTATCCAGAGCTTAAAGCATATGGATACAATCGAGAAGGAGTTATAAATGCAAGTGTCGAATTCGATATAGAAACATTGAGCCCAACATATAAGCTATTAATTGGGGTCCCAGGTCGAAGTAATGCATTCGAAATTTCGAAACGTCTTGGTCTTTCGGATACGATTATTAGCTTAGCGAAAAATCATATTAGCTCAGAAACCAACACAGTTGAGAATATGATTGCCTCCTTAGAAAAAAGTAAAAAGGATGCAGAGCATGAGCTTGAAGAAGCAGAAGATATCCGCAAACAAGCAGAAAAACTTCATAAGCAGCTTCAAGAGCAAATTATCGATCTTAATGAACAACGTGATAAATTATATGAAAAAGCGGAACAAAAAGCAGCTGAAACAATCAATCATGCAAAAGCTGAAGCAGAAGAAGTCATTCGTGATTTACGTAAAATGAAGCTTGAGCAACAATCGCTTGTAAAAGAACATCAATTAATTGATGCAAAAAAGCGCTTGGAAAATGCTGTGCCAAAGCTTACTGATAAAACGAATAAACAATCTGTCGCTACGAAAATGATAAGGAAACTGGTTCCTGGTGACGAAGTGAAGGTGATTAGCCTAAATCAAAAGGGGCATCTAATCGACAAGGCAGGAAATAATGAATGGCAGGTCCAAATCGGGATCTTAAAGATGAAAGTTAAAGAAAAAGATATCGAGTTTGTGAGCAGCCCGAAACCAGTGGAAACAAAACCGCTCGCAACAGTAAGAGGAAAAGATTATCATGTGAGTCTTGAGCTTGACCTACGGGGAGAACGTTTTGAAAATGCATTATTAAGAGTGGAAAAATACATTGATGACGCATTGCTTGCAGGGTATCCACGAGTTTCCATTATCCATGGAAAAGGAACGGGTGCTCTAAGGCAGGGAGTTCAAGAATACCTGAAAAATCACCGCTCCGTAAAATCAACTAGATTTGGGGTAGCTGGAGAAGGTGGAACAGGCGTCACAGTTGTTGAACTAAAATAATCTTGTAATACAGTGTAATCTCTAATAGGGAGAGAAGATGATGGATCAATTTTGGGACAATGAATATGTGTTAACAGCTGCTAACTACAGTGTCGTAATACTGTGTATGGTTCTATTTATGGCCATATTTGAATTGGTTACTAAGTATAAAAATTGGGAAGAAATCCAAAACGGTAACCTATCAGTTGCAATGGCAACCGGAGGGAAAATCTTCGGAATCGCAAATATATTCCGCTATTCCATCCAAAATCATGACTCATTATTCGTCATGATCGGCTGGGGTGTATTTGGATTCTTCCTCCTCTTGATCGGCTACTTTGTGTTTGAATTTTTAACTCCAAAATTCAACATCGATGTTGAAATACAACAAGATAATCGCGCAGTAGGGCTCATATCCATGATTATATCAGTGGGACTCTCTTATGTAATCGGCGCAGGGATTGGAAATGGTGGTTTTTAAATTATGGAAAAGCTAGCGAAAATTTTGTTAGTTGTAAGTGGAATCTTTGTTATCATCGGAATACTGTACCTAGTTTTATAAGTTTAAGGGCTGATTGGAAGTACCATCAGCCCTATTTTTTTGTCGTAAATTAGACCTAAAACAGCAAACACAATACATGAATCTAATTGTCACGGAATATTCATTATACTATAATGAATATAAATGGTTTGAAAATTCAAACTGACTTTTGAATACGTCTTCGTATTCGCAGGCACAAAATTTATAAGGGAGGTTTTAGGATGGAGTTTGAAAGGCCGTGGTTAGCCAATTATCCGGAGGAAATTCCACATGAACTTGAATACGAAAACATTCCAGTTCAAACGTATTTGAAACGAACAGCAAATGAATTTCATGCGAAGACTGCAGTTCATTTTCAAGGAAAAGAATTAACTTTTTCGCAAGTGTACGAAGAATCTTTGAAGCTTGCAAACTATTTAGTGGAACAAGGCATTAAAAAGGGAGACCGTATTGCCATCATGTTGCCTAACTGTCCACAGGGTGTTATTGCCTATTATGGTGTACTATTTTCTGGTGCAATTGTTGTCCAGACAAATCCTTTGTATACAGAAAGAGAACTTGAATATCATCTAAAGGATTCAGGTTCGAAAGCAATCATTACATTGGATATCCTTTTTCCACGTGTCTCAAAAGTGAAAGCGCTAACACAACTTGAGCACATCATTGTGACAGAAATTAAAGAATATCTACCCTTCCCTAAAAATTTGATTTATCCTTTCATTCAAAAGAAACAATATGGAATTGTAGTAAAAGTTGAACACGAGGGAACGAATCACTTACTAAGAGAAATTATTAAGAATTCGGAAGCAAAAGAAATCGAAATTGAGATTGATCCTGAAGAAGACCTGGCATTGTTACAATATACAGGGGGAACTACAGGTTTTCCAAAGGGCGTAATGCTAACACATCGAAATTTGGTAGCAAATACATTAATGTGTTCAAAATGGATGTATAAATGTAAAAAAGGAGAAGAGACCGTTTTAGGGATTTTGCCATTTTTCCATGTATACGGGATGACGACCGTGTTAAACCTTTCAATTATGATGGCAGCAAAAATGATCCTGTTGCCAAAATTCGATGCAGGTGACACATTAAAAACAATTCATAAACTGAGACCCACTTTATTCCCAGGGGCACCAACTATGTACATTGGGCTATTGAATCATCCTGACCTTAAAAAATATGATTTATCCTCAATTGATTCTTGTATTAGTGGTTCAGCAGCATTGCCACTTGAAGTTCAAGAACAGTTTGAAAAAATAACAGGTGGAAAACTTGTAGAAGGATATGGTTTATCGGAAGCCTCACCTGTAACGCATGCGAACTTACTTTGGGGTCATCGGATAAATGGTAGTATCGGATTACCATGGCCAGACACTGATGCAGCTGTGCTTTCCATGGAAACGGGAGAGCCTGCAGAATTTGGTGAAATTGGAGAAATCGCGGTAAAAGGTCCTCAGGTTATGAGAGGATATTGGAATAATCCAGATGAAACTGAGGCAACATTCCGGAATGGCTGGTTATTAACAGGTGACTTGGGCTATATGGATGAGGACGGATATTTCTATGTAGTAGATCGCAAAAAGGATATGATCAATGCGGGTGGATTTAATATTTACCCACGAGAAGTTGAGGAAGTTCTTTTTGAACATGAAAAGATTCAAGAGGCTGTTGTTGCGGGAATTCCTGATCCATATCGTGGTGAAACAGTTAAGGCATATGTTGTATTAAAAGAAGGTCAGCAATGCACAGAAGAGGAACTTGATACACATTGCCGTAAACATCTGGCTGCTTATAAAGTTCCGAGAGTATATGAATTTAGAAAAGAATTACCTAAAACAATCGTTGGAAAAGTACTGCGACGAGTATTAGTGGATGAAGAAAAGGAAAAACTAACAAAAATCAATTAATAATTAGGACGATCAGCTCTAAAGACATCTATGTAAAAACATAAGATATTTGTCGAGCCAGACGTAAGCCTATGGCTCTTTTTTCTATTAAAATAAAAAAGAGCGAACGGGAAACAAGTCAAATTACATAAGATAATCTTGACAGTTGTTCCATTTGGTTTTATTATAGAATTATGAATGACTATTCATTCATTTTTCTGAAAGGAAGTAAGATCTTGAAAAATACAAAACCAAAATACAAGCAAATCATAGACGCAGCGGTAGTTGTCATTGCAGAAAATGGCTATCATCAATCCCAGGTCTCAAGAATTGCTAAACAAGCAGGCGTGGCAGACGGCACGATTTATCTTTATTTTAAAAACAAAGAAGATATTCTTGTTTCGTTATTCCAAGAAAAGATGGGCGAATTTATTGAAAAAATTGATGCTGAAATAGCAGGAAAATCGAGTGCGGCAGAGAAGTTATTAACATTAGTAGAAAAACATTTTGAGCTTTTATCTGCCGATCATCACCTTGCAATCGTTACACAGCTTGAATTAAGACAATCAAATAAGGAATTACGTCACCGAATTAATGAAGTCCTAAAAGGATACTTAAGCACAATCGACTCCATTATCCAATTTGGGAAAGAAAACGGTGAGTTTAATCCAAACCTTGATGTTCGGTTGGCAAGACAAATGATATTTGGCTCAATTGATGAAACAGCAACCACATGGGTCATGAATGAACAAAAATATGATTTGCCTACCTTGGCAAAAGATGTTCATGCCTTATTAGTGAATGGTTGTGGGAAGATACACCTCTAGTTATTAACTTTATTCAGCAGGGGTCCCTAAACTATATAGAGGTACCAAAATGCAATAAGGATAAACAACATGTCTTGGGGTTCAAACCTTGGCTGAATAAAGTTAAAGCCTCAGGCGGATGCCACGATTTTTCAAAGGAAATTTTTCGAGCATAAGATCAAAGACTAAGTACGCCACTTCATGTGGCAACGTCTTTGTGACCCACCTCGTTTGGGCCTAAAAAAATCGGGCGCAAATACGCTAAGGCGCATTTGATTGAGGTGTGTTACATACATATACATAATTAGGAGGGATGCAGATGGAGTTTTTAAAAGTGAAAATAGATGAGTGTATCGCCACTATTGCCTTTAATCGTCCTCCAGCAAATGCATTATCAACTGCTGTTTTGAAAGAGCTTACAAGCTTACTGGAAACAATAGAGTCTAATGATGCTGTACGAGTGTTGGTTATTCATGGCGAAGGGAGATTCTTCTCTGCAGGGGCTGATATAAAAGAGTTTACAACAATTAATTCTGGTGAAGAATTTTCAAATCTTGCTAGACAGGGTCAAAGCTTATTTGAAAGAATGGAACGATTCCCAAAACCGATTATTGCAAGTATACATGGAACAGCCTTAGGTGGTGGCCTAGAGTTAGCAATGGCATGTCACTTCCGTCTCGTAAGTGAAAAGGCAAAGCTTGGTTTACCTGAGTTGCAGTTAGGACTTATTCCTGGATTTGCGGGTACTGCACGGTTGCCGCGCTATGTGGGAGTTGCAAAAGCAGCTCAAATGCTTTGGACAAGTGACCCAATAAGCGGGATAGAAGCTGTCCAGTATGGATTGGCAAATCAGGCATTCCCTGAAGAAAGCCTTCATGAGGAAACATTGGCGATTGCAAAGAAAATTGCTCTGAAAAGCCCTGTCTCTATAAAAGCCTCTATTGAATTATTAAATTTAATGAAGACTGAACAATATGAAGCAACAGTTCAACGAGAGGCTGTATTATTTGGTGAAATGTTTGTTTCTCGCGATGGGCAAGAAGGAATATCTGCCTTCATTGAAAAACGTCAGCCAACGTTTAAAGGGAATTAATAGATAACTAGTTTTTATTATGGATTACAAGACTAATAGACTTTCACCATAAAGCACATTACCTTAGGAGGGAAACACATGAACATCTTTGTTATTTTGAAGAGAACATTTGATACAGAAGAAAAAATCGTTGTAAACAATGGACAAATCAGTGAAGATGGTGCTGAATTTATTATTAACCCATATGACGAATATGCGGTTGAAGAAGCAATCCGACTTCGTGACGCAAACGGTGGAGAAGTAACAGTTGTAACAGTTGCTACGACTGATGAAGCCGATAAAGAATTACGTACAGCATTAGCAATGGGTGCTGATAAAGCCGTAATGATTAATACAGAAGATGATCTCGAAGATGGAGACCAGTTTACAACTGCAAAAATTTTAGCTGAATATTTAAAAGATAAGGATGCCGATCTCATTTTAGGTGGTAATGTGGCAATCGATGGAGGCTCAGGTCAGGTAGGTCCACGTGTTGCAGAAATTTTAGATATTCCTTATGTAACAACAATTACAAAACTTGAGATTGACGGTTCAAAAGTAACTGTAGTCAGAGATGTTGAAGGAGACTCTGAGGTTATTGAGACTTCTTTACCATTACTTGTAACTTGTCAACAAGGTTTAAATGAGCCTCGCTACCCGTCTTTACCTGGAATTATGAAAGCGAAGAAAAAGCCACTTGATGAGCTAGAGTTAGATGATTTAGATCTAGATGAAGGTGATGTAGAAGCAAAAACAAAAACAATTGAAATCTATCTTCCACCTAAAAAAGAAGCTGGTAGAGTGCTTGAAGGTGAGTTAGAAGATCAGGTCAAAGAATTAGTATCACTTCTTCATAATGAAGCAAAGGTCGTATAACTTAATCGTAGTTTTTGTATCCGATTTCAAAAATTACTCAACTAATCTAGGGGGTTACGCATAATGTCAAGAAAAGTTTTAGTTCTAGGGGAAGCACGTGATGGTGCGTTACGTAACGTATCTTTTGAAGCTATTGCGGCCGGGAAAACAGTAGCAGAAGGTGGCGAGGTAGTTGCAGTTTTAGTTGGTGATTCTGTAAACTCATTAGCAAATGAATTAATCCATTATGGTGCAGACAGAGTTGTAACTGTAGAAGATGCAAAATTAGGTTCATATACTCCGGATGGCTACTCACAAGCCTTACTAGCTGCAATTGATGCCGAATCACCAGAGGGTTTAGTATTTGGACACACAGCATTAGGTAAGGACCTATCACCAAAAATTGCAGGTAAACTCAATTCAGGTTTGATTTCAGACGTAATGGCTATTGAAATTGCTGGTGGAAACATTGTCTTTACTCGTCCAATTTATTCAGGTAAAGCATTTGAAAAGAAAATTGTGACGGACGGATTAATGATTGCAAGTGTTCGTCCAAACAATATTTCCCCACTTGAAAAAGACGAGTCACGTTCTGGAGAAGTTTCTTCTCTAGCAGTTGACATTAAAGATTTACGTACAATTGTAAAAGAAGTTGTGCGGAAGGCAACTGAAGGTGTTGACTTGTCTGAAGCGAAGGTTGTGATTGCAGGCGGACGTGGAGTGAAAAGTGCTGAGGGGTTTGAACCATTAAAAGAATTAGCAACAGTTCTTGGTGGAGCTGTAGGTGCTTCCCGCGGTGCATGTGATGCTGATTACTGTGACTACTCCCTTCAAATTGGTCAAACTGGTAAGGTTGTAACGCCAGACCTATATATTGCTTGTGGGATCTCGGGAGCAATCCAGCACTTAGCCGGAATGTCAAACTCTAAAGTTATCGTTGCTATCAACAAAGATCCAGAAGCAAACATCTTCAAGGTTGCGGACTATGGAATTGTTGGAGACCTTTTTGAAGTAGTTCCAATGCTTACGCAAGAGTTTAAAAAATTAAAAGTAAATGCATAATGTGAAGTGAAGCGAGCTAATTAGCTCGCTTTAATTTAGGGGAATTTTTCTATTTTACCTTTTTAAAAAATATGGTATACTAATCAAGCGATGAGCTGAATTGCATAAGTCGAGTTGACACGCCTATCGGCAAGGCACTATGTGGAGTGCTGTTACTCGCCGCAATACGCAAAAAAGACGTCCTTCTGGGCGTCTTTTTCTATATGTCACCTTCTGTTTCCATACATATCAGGTGAAAAAAATGGGTAAGATGATGACGTATGATAGATCTGTTCAAAAAGCATTTTCTTTTTGAATGCAAATCATTCGTAAATTTAAAAATGAGATGTTATACTCTTTGTAGAATTTCAAAGTTGTAATTTATTTAGGAGGGGTTAAAATGGCTATTACAAACGTAACAGATCAAAGTTTTGACACAGCAACAAAAGAAGGATTAGTTTTAGCAGACTTCTGGGCACCTTGGTGTGGACCATGTAAGATGATTGCTCCAGTATTAGAAGAATTAGATACTGAAATTGGAGATAAAGTGAAAATCGTTAAACTTGATGTAGATGATAACCAAGAAACAGCAGCTAAGTTTGGCGTAATGAGCATCCCAACTTTACTTGTATTCAAAAACGGTGAAGTTGTAGATAAAGTAGTTGGCTACCAACCAAAAGAAGCATTAGCTGAAAGACTTGCTAACCATTATTAATCATTAAAACAGCCGCCATCGGCTGTTTTTTTGTTTGCTCTTATTTAAACAACGGAATTCCTTTTATTTCACATACAACTTCTCCGAAAAAATGTTACAATATAATGTACGACTTAACTGGGCGCAGATGCACCAAAGTATATTAGATTTTATAACAGATGGAGTGGTAAATATGCACGATCATCTTAAAGAGAAATTAGCAATACTACCGGACCAGCCTGGTTGTTATTTAATGAAAGACAGGCAAGGGACCATTATTTATGTGGGAAAAGCGAAAGTATTAAAGAATCGTGTCCGGTCTTATTTTACAGGGTCGCATGATGGGAAAACCTTGAGACTTGTAAATGAAATTGAGGACTTTGAATATATCGTAACATCTTCAAATATTGAAGCTCTGCTACTAGAAATCAACTTAATAAAAAAGCATGATCCGAAATATAATATTATGTTAAAGGATGACAAGACATATCCTTTTATTAAAATTACCGCTGAGAAACATCCTCGTTTGTTGATAACACGAAAAGTTAAGAAGGATAAAGGGAAATATTTTGGCCCGTACCCGAACGTCCAAGCAGCAAATGAAACAAAAAAGCTATTAGATCGGATTTATCCTTTACGAAAATGTTCGACTCTACCAGATAAGGTTTGTTTGTATTATCATATTGGTCAATGTCTTGCTCCTTGTGTGAATGAAGTATCTGATGAAACAAATAAAAAAATGGTAGACGATATCATACGTTTTCTTAATGGTGGATATAAAGAAATCAAGCATGAGTTAACTGAAAAAATGCTAAAAGCTTCGGAAGAACTAGATTTTGAGAGAGCGAAAGAATACCGCGATCAAATCACAAATATCGAAACAACGATGGAAAAACAGAAAATGACGATGACCGATTTTATTGATCGTGATGTATTCGGTTATTCCTATGATAAAGGTTGGATGTGTGTTCAAGTCTTTTTCATTCGTCAAGGTAAATTAATAGAGAGGGATGTTTCATTATTCCCATTTTATAATGAGCCAGAACAAGATTTCTTAACATTCCTGGGACAATTCTATTTGAAAGAAAATCATTTTAAACCAAAAGAAGTTCTACTTCCTAGTTCGATTGATCATGAGATTGCTGAGCAATTACTAGAGGTAAATGTACAACAGCCAAGTCGTGGGAAGAAAAAACAACTAGTTGACTTGGCAAGGAAAAATGCCAAAATCGCTTTAACGGAGAAATTTGCTCTGATTGAGCGTGATGAAGATCGGACAATCAAGGCAGTAGAAAACTTAGGTCAAAGATTGGGAATATACACCCCCCATCGGATTGAGGCATTTGATAACTCGAATATCCAAGGGACAGACCCTGTTTCAGCAATGATTGTTTTTACGGACGGAAAACCGGATAAAAAGGAATATAGAAAATATAAAATTAAATCGGTGCAAGGTCCTGATGATTATGAATCAATGAGGGAGGTTGTGCGGAGAAGATACAGCCGCGCTCTCAAAGAAAACCTTCCATTACCAGATCTTATAGTCATTGACGGAGGAAAAGGTCATCTTGCTGCAGTAAGGGATATTATAGAAAATGAGCTAGGTTTAGAAATCCCGTTAGCAGGACTTGCGAAGGATGATAAGCATAGAACTTCAGAGTTGTTGATTGGGGACCCACCTGAAATTGTGGAACTTCCAAGAAATAGCCAGGAGTTTTATCTTCTTCAACGGATTCAAGATGAAGTGCACCGCTTTGCCATTACCTTCCATCGCCAAGTTCGTGGAAAAAGTGCCTTTCAATCTGCACTTGATGATATTCCAGGAGTCGGGGATAAGCGAAAGAAAGCATTGCTAAAGCATTTTGGTTCAATCAAGAGAATGAAGGAAGCAAGCATAGAGGAAATCCAACAAGCCAATATTCCTCGGCCAACCGCTGAAGCCATCTTTGAAAAATTAAAGGAATAGGCGTTGCTATTTTGAAAATACTCTGATATAATCCTTAATAATATAATATACACTTCAATACGTTGAAGTGATGATAGAGGAGCGAGCTTTATCAGTATGCAATTGGAGGGGAATGAGCCCCTATGATTATTGCAGAAAGGAAAGTTCGCCGAAGTGAAAAAGGCCTCATACCTTTTTTGCTGGTCTTATGTTTAAGAGACGTAAGATTGTCAAGATGAGTTAATCTTGGAGAGCTATCTCACGATGTGACACGTTTTTTGTTTACGTATATCACAGCAATGAGATAATCTCATTGCTGTTTTTTATTATATTCAGAAAGAGGTTGAGGGCATGGGGATCATCGTACAAAAATTTGGAGGCACCTCAGTAGGGTCACCGGATAGAATTAAAAATGTTGCTAATCGTGTTATTCAAGAAGTGCAAGCAGGGAACCAAGTTGTGGTTGTTGTATCAGCAATGGGTAAAACAACAGATCAGCTAGTAAGCTTAGCAAATGAAATTACAAACTCGCCAAGCAAACGCGAGATGGATATGTTGTTAAGTACAGGTGAACAAGTAACAATCGCCCTTTTATCAATGGCAATTCAGGAAAAGGGGTATGAATCTGTATCTTACACTGGCTGGCAGGCTGGTATTGAAACTGAGGCTATACATAGTAATGCCCGCATTGAAAATATTGAAGTTTCAAGAGTAAGCGATCGTCTAAAAGAAGGGAAAATCGTTGTCGTTGCAGGATTCCAGGGAATCAGTGGCTCTGGAGATATAACGACTCTTGGACGGGGTGGGTCTGATACAACTGCAGTTGCACTAGCAGCAGCATTGAATGCGGACAAATGTGATATCTACACAGATGTAACAGGTGTATATACGACGGATCCTCGTGTTGTTCCATCTGCACGTAAACTTCATTCCATTTCCTATGATGAAATGCTGGAGCTTGCAAACCTAGGTGCGGGTGTACTTCACCCACGTGCAGTTGAATTTGCGAAAAACTTTGAAATGCCGCTTGAAGTTCGATCAAGCTTAGAGCTAGAAAATGGAACCATAATTGAGGAGGAAGTTTCGATGGAAAAGAATCTCGTTGTCAGGGGAATTGCTTTCGAAGACCAGATCACAAGGGTAAGAGTATCTGGATTACCAAATGAATTACACACACTTTCAACCATCTTTGGCACACTTGCAAAGAATGGTTTAAACGTAGATATCATCATTCAAAACACGACAGATCAAAATCATACAAATATTTCATTTTCAATTAAAACACCAGATTTACGCGACACTCTTGCTGTTTTAGAAAATAACAAGGATTTATTAAAATATGAGAGTATTCAGCATGAAGATGGTTTAGCGAAGGTTTCAATTGTTGGCTCTGGAATGGTTTCAAACCCAGGGGTTGCGGCTGATATGTTCCAAGTACTTGCACAAGAAAACATTGAAGTAAAAATGGTAAGTACATCTGAAATCAAAGTTTCAACTGTTGTTGATCAAGGAAGCATGGTTCTTGCGGTTGAAGCATTACATGATTCATTTAATTTAGCAGTGGTTGAAGAAGAAAAAGCAAAAGTCAAACTATAATTTGATGCATAGCGGGGCGTTCAAAGATAAATCTTGTTTTTGGGCGCCCATTTCTATATAAAAAGCCTGCACGTATTGTGCAGACTCTTATTCTTCAGTAATGTCTTTTTGATCCCATTTTACCGTGAAGATGATTTTTTTTGCTCGTCTTTTTTGTTGTTCATAGCTTTCAGTGATTCGATTTTTCTGTTGTTGAATTTGTTGAGCAAGAAAACCAGATTCAAGTTGGAATGTACAAATATCCTTTCGTTTAAAACGAGAAGACACGATCGTTCCATCTAAATGGAATTCAATAGAATTCTTATCCGAACGCTCTACCGTTAGGTCTCCCCATCCAGCATCATGAAAAAACGAAATAATTTCTTCAATTGTTGGTAAGGGGAATTTACGGGCAAGATTTTTTCCAGCCCAGTATAGAATCTGTGGAGTTTCTTTGCCAAGTAAATCAGGTATTAAAATTTCACGTATAAGTTCATAACCAAAAACAGAAACGGTCTGTTCACTTGAATTTACACTTTGTTCATTGATGTTAATGTTCTTCACTGCATTCCCCTCTTTCTCCATTCTTTATTATAAACTATCGGGGATAAGAAACACATGAATTTTTTTGTTTCTTTTTGTCATATTAGATCAATTTGTATTTCAGGTAGATAGAAACAAAAGTGTCCAAATATTATCAGATTCATGAATAATTTGTGGACGTGTTTCCTTGACGCTCTTGCTAGATGGGAGTAAAATGAACTTGTTACATTATACTGATAAAAGAAAATTGTGCCTACACTTGTCTTTTTATCTATGAAAAAAGCATTTTGTAGTTTACTGCAAGGGTTTTCAATTGTCAGTTTTTATTTCGTCCTAATACATAATTTTGGGGATGAGGAATGAAAAGGAGTGCCTAAAAGGTGCGGTTTATTATTAAGGGGGGTAAAGTATGGCTGGTAATCGTGAGTTTTTTAATCGCAGGCTCCATTCATTATTAGGTGTAATCCCTGTAGGGGTGTTCTTAATTCAACACTTAGTTGTGAATAACTTTGCGACAAGAGGAGAAGAAGCATTTAACAGTGCTGCTGACTTTATGGGGAGTCTCCCATTTAGACTATTTTTAGAAACTTTTATTATCTATTTACCATTACTATTTCACGCGATTTACGGTCTATATATTGCCTTTACTGCAAAGAACAATGTGAGTAGATACGGCTTTTTCCGTAACTGGATGTTCTTCTTACAACGTATATCCGGAATCATTACTCTAATTTTTCTAGCATGGCATGTATGGCAAACACGTATTCAAGCGGCTTTGGGGACACAAGTTGACTTCAATATGATGGAGGAAATCTTGAGTTCACCAGCAATGCTTGTTTTCTATCTTGTTGGTGTAATTTCCACAATTTTCCATTTCTCAAATGGTCTTTGGTCATTTGCCGTAAGTTGGGGACTAACAATAACTCCTCGTTCTCAACAAATTGCAACATATGTAACAATCATTATTTTTATTGCATTATCATACGTAGGTGTTACGACAATTTTTGCTTTCGTTTAAGAATTTGAAAATTAGAACGTTCACAGTTTTTTATACAAGATGAACGATCTCTTTATTGGGGAGTGAGTTACTTTGAGTCAAGGAAAAGTTATCGTAGTTGGTGGTGGATTAGCTGGTTTAATGGCTACCATCAAGGCTGCTGAAGAAGGAACACAAGTTGATTTATTTTCACTCGTACCTGTAAAACGATCACACTCAGTTTGTGCTCAAGGTGGGATTAACGGTGCGGTTAATACAAAAGGTGAAGGGGACTCTCCTTTGATCCACTTCGACGATACCGTATATGGTGGAGACTTCCTAGCAAACCAAAAGCCAGTTAAGGCAATGTGTGAAGCTGCACCAGGAATCATTCACCTAATGGACCGTATGGGAGTTATGTTTAACCGTACACCAGAAGGTTTACTTGATTTTCGTCGATTCGGTGGAACACAGCACCATCGTACTGCATTCGCGGGTGCAACAACTGGTCAACAATTGCTTTATGCATTAGATGAGCAAGTTCGTCGTCATGAGGTAGCAGGACTTGTAACGAAGTACGAAGGTTGGGAATTTTTAGGAATTATCCAGGACGATGAGGGGATTTGTCGTGGTATCGTAGGACAGAACCTTCAATCAATGGAAATTAAATCCTTCCCTGCTGATGCTGTTATCATGGCGTCTGGTGGTCCTGGAATTATCTTTGGTAAAACAACTAACTCAGTTATTAATACTGGTTCAGCTGCATCAATTGTGTACCAACAAGGTGCATATTATGCAAACGGTGAGTTTATTCAAATCCACCCAACTGCTATTCCTGGAGATGACAAACTTCGTCTAATGAGTGAATCTGCTCGTGGTGAAGGTGGACGAGTATGGACTTATAAAGATGGTAAGCCTTGGTACTTCTTAGAGGAAAAATATCCTGCATACGGAAACTTAGTTCCACGTGATATTGCAACACGTGAAATTTTCCACGTATGTGTAGATATGAAGCTAGGTATCAATGGTGAGAACATGGTATATCTTGATCTTTCTCATAAAGATCCAAAAGAGCTTGATATTAAATTAGGCGGAATTATTGAAATCTATGAAAAATTCATGGGTGATGATCCACGTAAAGTTCCAATGAAAATTTTCCCTGCTGTTCACTACTCAATGGGTGGACTATGGGTTGACGATCATCAACAAACAAATATCCCTGGTTTATTTGCTGCAGGTGAATGTGACTTTTCACAGCACGGTGCAAACCGCTTAGGTGCGAACTCATTATTATCAGCTATCTACGGTGGTATGGTTGCTGGACCTAACGCAGTTCATTACATCAAAGGACTTAAGAAAGGTACAGATTCCATTTCTTCAACTGTTTTCGATAGCCATGTAAAACAAGAGCAAGAAAAATGGGATAACATTATGTCAATGGATGGTACCGAAAATGCATACATCCTTCACAAAGAGCTTGGTGAGTGGATGACTGATAACGTAACAGTGGTTCGTTACAATGACAAGCTATTAAAGACAGATGAAAAAATTCAAGAGCTTATGGAACGTTATAAGAACATCAATATCAATGACACATCTAAGTGGAGCAACCAAGGTGCTACATTTACTCGTCAATTACAAAATATGCTTCAACTTGCACGTGTAATTACAATTGGTGCTTATAATCGTAACGAAAGCCGTGGTGCACACTATAAGCCTGACTTCCCTGATCGTAACGACGAGGATTTCTTAAAGACGACTATGGCTAAATTTACTGGTAATGATGCTGCGCCTGCATTCCATTATGAAGAAGTAGATACTTCATTAATCACACCACGTAAACGTGACTATTCAAAGAATAAGGAGGAAAAGTAATATGAGTGAAAAAACAGTTGAATTTCATGTTACTCGTCAGGATACTCCAGATTCTGATCCTTATGTCATTAAATTTAAGATACCATACCGTAAAAACATGAACGTTATTTCAGCTTTAATGGAATTTCGCCGTAATCCGATAGATGTTAATGGAAATCAAGTTGCCCCAATTACTTGGGACATGAACTGTTTAGAAGAAGTTTGCGGTGCTTGTTCAATGGTTATCAATGGCAAGCCACGTCAATCTTGTTCAGCACTTATTGACCAACTTGAACAACCGATTAAACTTGAACCAATGAAGACATTCCCAATTGTCCGTGACTTACAAATTGACCGTAGTAGAATGTTTGATTCATTGAAAAAAGTAAAAGCTTGGGTTCCGATCGACGGAACTTATGATTTGGGACCTGGTCCTCGTATGCCAGAAAAGAAACGTCAATGGGCATATGAATTATCAAAATGTATGACATGTGGTGTATGTCTAGAAGCATGTCCGAACGTTAACAGCAAATCTGAGTTCATTGGACCTGCTCCATTATCACAAGTTCGTTTATTCAACGCTCACCCAACTGGTGCTATGAATAAAGGAGAACGTTTAGAAACAATTATGGGAGATGGAGGCCTAGCAAACTGTGGTAACTCACAAAACTGTGTACAGTCTTGTCCTAAAGGTATTCCACTCACAACCTCAATTGCCGCTCTAAACAGAGATACTTCAATCCAAGCATTTAGAAATATGTTTGGTAGTGACCAAGTCTAATAGAAATGCGAAGCACTCCTTCATGTAAATGGAGGAGTGCTTTTTTACGAAGAGATTTTTCATTAAGGCGGTCAACTTTCAAGAAGTTTTGAAAAATCCTCTTTTTCCATTAGTTGAAGGCACCACTTTACCATGACCTGAATAATCTTATGTAAGGGAGCTATTGGAATGAAACATATTACGTATATCGATGATATTGAGACATGGGAGAATACATTTGATTTTTTCCAACCGATTCAAGTACGCTTTTCCGAAACAGATATGTTTGGACATTTAAATAACACTGTACCCTTCACTTACTTTGAGGAAGCAAGAATTCAATATTTTAATAAATTGGGTTTTATGCAAATATGGACCGACAAATCAAGCAAAGCAATCCCCGTGGTTGCAAGCCAACAATGTGATTATTTGAAACAAGTCTTTTTTGGTGACCAGCTTAAGCTGTATGTAAAAATAAATCAGCTTGGCAATTCCTCAATGGATATTCATTATATGGCGAAGAACAAAGAGGGAGCCATTAGTTTTGTCGGTAGGAGTACATTAGTTCAAATGTCCAAGCAAACAGGAAAAGGGGAACCATGGTCTGAAGAGATGAAGCATATGTTAAAAAAGCACCTAACCTATATTGTATGAGCAAAGTTGAACGGTAATACCAATACACTAAAAAATGGACGCGCAAAAGTCTACATATCAACCTTTTAACAGTCACCGCAACACTCTCCTTCTCATACTATATTGTGACTAAATATATACCCATCCAGTAGTTCAGCTCGAACCTTAGCAAGGAGGGTTACAATACTTGAAGGAGAAAGAGTTTCAACCAAAACCGCTACTAACAAAAAGAGAGAGAGAAGTTTTTGAATTACTAGTTCAAGACAAAACAACGAAAGATATCGCAAGTGAATTATTCATTAGCGAAAAAACAGTTCGTAACCACATTTCGAATGCGATGCAGAAGCTGGGAGTAAAGGGGCGTTCTCAAGCAGTTGTAGAGCTCCTTCGTATGGGAGAACTTGAACTTTAAGTATTACCGGCTACACTTTACACTGTAAGGTAGCCGGTTACTTATTTAAGAAGCAACTACATATTTCAAAATACTTGAACTTGCTTTTTACGCGAAAAAAGTAGAAAATAAGAATAATATAGTTTTTTTCCTGAAATGAAAAAGTTCTTACGGATGAGACAAATTCACTAACTGTGACACGAGAGAAAAACAGTTGGATTTTACACTAATACTTTACTAGGAGAGGATGTAATGACTGTTCAAGAGAGCAAAGACACAAAAGACTACCAAGTAATCGCAGATATCGAAAAATCTCTTCGTTTTATTTCCGGTTTACTCAAACAAAAAGGCCGTGAAATCCTAAATAACTTTACAATTACAACACCACAATTTATTGCCCTTCAGTGGTTGCTTGAACATGGAGATATGACAATTGGTGAATTATCAAATAAAATGTACTTAGCATGTAGCACAACAACCGATCTTGTTGATAGAATGGAAAAAAATAATCTTGTCATGCGTGTAAAAGATCCAAAAGATCGCCGTGTCGTTCGAATTCATTTACTTGAAGAAGGAGAGCGCATCATCGAGGAAGTTATTAAAAAAAGACAAGATTATTTACAAGAAATCATGGAAAATTTCTCTGAAATAGAAGTTATCCAACTAGAAAAAAGTCTAAAGAAATTACATCAAGAAATGCGAGTAGAATGAGGCGAAACGTTTGAAAAGACCAATCGGAATTATTGATTCCGGGGTGGGCGGTTTAACCGTTGCTCGGGAAATAATTAGACAATTACCAAATGAAGAAATCATATATTTAGGTGATAACGCAAGATGTCCGTATGGGCCAAGACCTAAAGAAGAAGTTCGTCAGTTTACATGGGAGCTGACGAACTATTTATTGTCACATGAAATTAAAATGCTTGTGATCGCCTGCAATACAGCAACCGCACTTGTATTGGATGAAATCCAAGCAGAGCTCTCCATCCCAGTAATCGGCGTTGTATACCCTGGAGCAAGGACCGCCCTGAAGGTAACTAAAAATAACTATGTTGGTGTCATCGGAACCGTCAACACAATTGCAAGTGGTGCATATGAGGATGCACTAAAATCAATCAACAATCAAATCCTTGTCGAAAGTCTCGCCTGCCCTCGATTTGTTCCGATTGTCGAATCAGGGGAGTTTGTTGGTGCAGAGGCTGAACAAATTGTAGCCGAATCACTTGAGGTTTTACAAGGCAAAGAAATCGACACCTTAATTCTTGGTTGTACCCATTATCCTCTCCTACGTGATACCATCCAAGCCTGTCTTGGAGATAGAATCCAACTCATTGATTCCGGGGCCGAAACAGCCCGTGAAGTCAGTACGGTATTATTCTATAGTGGATTATTAAATAAAAAGGCAAGGAAAAAGAACCACCTGTTCCTCACAACAGGCGAGAAAGAAATCTTCCAAGAAATCGCAACCAGCTGGTTTGAAGAACCGGTCTATAACGTGAAATCGATAAAGTTGTAAAAAGCGGAAAGTCCCTGGTGGGGCTTTTTTTGTTTTATTTTTATTAAGGGCTATTAACCAAATTTCTTATTTATTGGTAAAATATGTAAAAAAATTCACCAGCAGTGATAAAATCTTCATACTATGAGGGGAATCAAAGGTTAATCTTATCATCATGGTATGAAAAAAGTACAAGTGAAGGTAAGAAAAGTGTTCAATCATGCCCTCGCACTTCGTCCTGAACCCAAGTGAAGGTAAGAATAGT